>URWB01000017.1 GCA_900551415.1 uncultured Eubacteriales bacterium | reverse complement strand
CTGCAAGGGCGGTTTTCGGGCCGGAAAGTATTTTGCCGAGGTAGGTATGGGCGGGCTGGGCCGATTGAGCTTTGCCATGATCCCGCTGAAGAACTACACGGTGCCCGGGTTGCGGGTGTTCACGGAAAATCCGGGCGTATGTGAAATGGCCTCCTATGTGGCTGCCACCAGGGTGCCTTGGCGGGGCGATCTGCAGGGGATTTCGGGACCGGTGCGATCCATCCTGGGATCGGATCAGTTCGCCCAATCCGTGGATTATCGTGACGTGGCGCCCCGCAAGGCGGTGGCCGGCGTGCAGACCACGGTTCTACCCGATGAAGAGCTGGCCGAGAGCATTGGGAGGGTGTGCGGTATTGCGCCGGAGAAGCTCTATATCATGGCTGCCCGGACGGGATGCATGGTAGGTGCCGTACAGGTGTGTGCCCGCAACGTGGAGCAGGCGATGCCCACGGTGGCGGACAGGGGCTTCTCCATGGAGCAGATTATTGAGGGCAACGCTACAACGCCCATGGTCAGCGTAGTGGACGATGAGGCCATTGCCTACGGCCGGGTAAACGATTGCCTGATCTACGGACAGGAAACAAATCTGACGGTGCGGTGCGAGGACAAGGATATTACCGTAATGCTGGAGGATATTCCCTTCTCCAAGTGTACGGATGTTTATGGAACGCCCTTTCAAATCCTCTTTGACCGATGCGGCAATAACTGGGCCTATGTCCCCAGAGATTGGGATGCACCCTGCAAGATTAACTTTTTTAATATTACCACAGGAAACTCCTATTCCACAGGGCGTTTGAATGACGAGACGCTGGAAAAGGCTTTCCTTGGAGACGGAGGGAAGATACTGTGATGCATATCAAGGATCTGGATGTTGAAAACCGCCGCTCCTGGCAGGGAGCGCTGGACATGATCTTTACCCTGTGCGGGGAGGCTGCGGATCTGTCGTTTGATTGCCGTATGCTGGGAAGCCGGAATAAGCTGCCCACTGTGGAATTCCGCCTGGACGCTCCTGCAGAGCTGACGCTGCCCCATGTGGCAAGCACGGCAGACGGCACGGTGGAAGTATGGAAATACGGAACTGTGATTCTGACAGACCACATACCGGCTCAAGTGCCGGAGGCGACAACGGTATTCCTGCTGCGGCCCGATGGTGCGGCGGCGGTAACATACCGGGCATTCAAGGAGAGCGTGCGGGTGCTGACCGAGCTGAAGCTGCCGGCAGAATTTTCATGGAGCTCTATTTTCCTGGCGCCTCTGTGCGATGACCTATCCCTTATGCTTGCAAGAGAGGCCGCAGCATATGCCTATGGAGCTATGCACACTGTTTGGCTGCGCAGCTCCGATGATGAGGCGGTAAAGGCCGCCATGACCGCTATGAACCGCTGCGGCGAGCTGCGGGTGCAGAATATGGCAACTGCCAACACTTGGGTCAGCGGCAGCGTGGATGAGGCGGAATTGCTGAAAATGCTGGATAATCGCCCCTGCTGACGGCAGGGTATCGCCCCTGATACAGATTTTTTCGAAGGAACATTGAAAAGGCGCAAATGTCGATTGACAAATAAAGACAGGGATGGTACGATCAAATAGGTAGGACCTATTTGATGAAAGAATGTAGTCAGGGAGAAAACGCAGGATGGAAAAGGGAACACAGCTTTCTGAAAAAGTTACGCAGATACTCCTCCATGAAATCAGGAATGGGGATTTTAACGGATTAGATTCATTGCCCCCCGAGGTGGAGCTGGCGGAAAAATTTAACGTGAGCAGGAATGTGATCCGCGAAAGCTTGGCCCGATTAGAGCGTGAGGGCTGGGTAGTGCGAAAACATGGCATCGGTACGCTGATCAACAAGAGCGTGGTTCATGTTGATACCCGGCTGGATCTGAATTTTGAGCTGAACCAGACATTGGAGCTCAGTGGCAAGCACGCTAAAACAGAGTGGGTGCGCAGCCGGATAGATTCGACCAATGCCGCCGTGGCGGCGCAGCTGAATATCCCTGTAGGGGAGCAGGTGCTGCGTGTGGCGCGTATGATCAGCGCTGATGGCCGTCCTGCGATTTTTTGTGTGGATTACCTGCCCATGCAGCTGATCGAAAATAATAGCTACCAGCTTGAGGACCTGCGGCCGCCTATTTTCGAGTTTATGAAAAAGTTCTGCTCTGTATCTGTGGAGACTAACCTTTCGGAGCTGCGGGCGCTTCCCGTAACGCAGGAAGTCGCTGACGCTTTGAATATCCCGCTAAGCTGCGCACTGCTGTTCATCGGAGAGGTGGGCTACGACCTGCGCTCCCAGCCAGTGCTGTATTCTGAGGAGTATTTTCTTGATCGTGTGATCAAACACATGATCGTGCGTAAAAAAATCTAAATTCAAATCACAGAAAGGTGCAAATGAATATGCTAAACGAAGTAAGAAAAGAAGAAGTGCTGGAGCTTGCCAAGGTGCTGATCTCCCAGCAGAGCTATTCCGGACATGAGGGCGGCGTAGCGGCCGAGCTGGAAAAATATATGAAGGCCAACGGCTTTGATGATGTGACCGTGGATAAGTACGGCAATATCATCGGCAAGATCGAAAACGTCAGCGTTGACGAGCGCGTGCTCGACGCCGACGGCAATCTCGACTTTACAAAATTCCGTCCGATCTCATTCGAGCCGGCGCACGCTGACTACCGCGTTCTCGGCGAAAAGGTGGCGGACGCCTTCCAGATTGGTGCGCAGTTGAAATAAGCACGTATTTTCCGGCTGCTCGTTTTCCGCAGCCGGATTTTTTTCGCCAAAGCTGGCTTTCCTGCGCGGATTCTTTTGACGCCAGGCGGCAGCGCATGTTATACTGAAAGAGTGTAGTGCTGCCTCTGCAGCGCAAAGCGAACAACGCAAGTAGCAAAGGGTGATCCGTATGTTATGTCCAGTTTGTGGCGGGCAAAGCCGGGTGTTGGATACGCGTACCAACGACACTGTAAACACCGTGAAGCGCCGCCGGGAATGTGTGGAATGTGGCAAGCGTTTTACGACCTATGAAAAGGTGGAGGTGCCGATTTTTATGGTTGTCAAGAAGGATGCCAGACGCGAGGTCTTTGACCGCAATAAGGTGTTGAACGGCATTATCAAGGCATGTGAAAAGCGCCCGGTTTCCATGGATCAGATGGAAACGATGGTCAACGAAATTGAAAAGCAGCTCAGCAACCGGATGGAAAAGGAAGTGGACAGTACTTACATCGGTGAGCTGATCATGGAGCAGCTCAAAAAAGTGGACGAGGTCGCTTATGTTCGGTTCGCGTCAGTATATCGCCAGTTTACGGACGTGAATACCTTCGTGAAGGAAATCGAAAAACTTATCGGAAAGCAGGATAAATAAATGACAACAGAAAAAATTTATCAGATCGCCATCGACGGACCGAGCGGCGCGGGCAAATCGACGATTGCCAGGACAGTCGCGCGGAGGCTGGGGATTGACTATATTGATACCGGCGCGATGTATCGCGCGTTGGGACTGAAAATGCTGCGGCAGGGCATACCGATGATCGAGGACGCGCGGCTGCTGGCGATGCTGGAAAAAACAGACATCGATTTCGCCGGCGGCAGAGTTTATCTGGATGGAGAGGATGTCAGCGATTTGATTCGCACCCAGGAAATTTCCAAGGCGGCCTCGGACTGCTCAGCCTTCGCGGCAGTGCGCAAAAAGCTGGTGGAGCTGCAGCAAAAGATGGCACACGCCAAGAGCGTGATCATGGATGGACGTGATATCGGTACAGTTGTGCTCAAGGATGCACCTTATAAATTTTTTTTGACGGCTTCAGAGGAGGAACGCGCGCTGCGGCGTTATCGAGAGCTTGCGGCAAAAGGCGCATCGCAGACCTTTGAAGAGGTCCTGGAACAGATCCGGCAGCGCGATTACAACGATACGCATCGTGCGGTGACGCCGCTGCGTAAGGCGGACGACGCGATCGAGATTGACAGCACTGCGATGAGCATGGAAGAAGTTGTGGACTTTATCTGCGGACAAATTCAATAAAGCGGATCAATCGCATAAAAAAACACCTTCGGCGGGAAACTAAGTGTCGGGAGGTGTTTTTGCATGGAACGGAATCGAAAGCGCATCATCGGCGGCGCGTTGTTTTTGGCAGCGCTGACGCTGCTGCTCTGCGCGCGCCTGTTTTATATTCAGATTTTCTGCCATGAGGAATTTGCGGAAGCCGCTCTTTCGCAGTACGAAACGTCACTGGTGGGTATTGACGGACGCGGACAGATTTTGGATCGTGAGCTGCGGCCGCTGACCGGAGCAGTCTATCGGTATTTTTATATTATCGGCAAGGAATCCGCGGATCAGCAGCTCAACGTGCTTTTGGAAGAACTTGACGCTGTGCGCGTTACGCTGCGTTCAAGTCGGTATGAGGTTTATCGTACAGAACGTTTTGACGCGTCAATTCATAAACGTTTGCGGGAGGAATACAGTGCCTATGCGTTTCGGGCCCGGACACGATACCAGAATCAGCAGACCGCCTGCCATTTGATCGGTTATCTCAATGAAGCTGAGCAACGCGGCGTTTCGGGTCTGGAGCTTTTGTGCGAGGAAAAGCTGCGCGCAAAGAGCGACAGACTGCTTCTGGAATCTGATGCCGCAGGCAGGCTACTTCGCGGTGTCGCGCCGAGGAGGGCCAAAGCAGAGGGAAGCAGTGCAGCGGATGCGCGCACGAGCGACGCAGGTGATGCAGCAAACGCAGAGCATGCGGCGATCGGGCAGGGCAATATCGTGACGACATTGGATCTGCGCGTGCAGCAAAAATGTGAGGCCCTGCTTGCGCAGCTTTGCGGCACGGCAGGAACAGTGCCGCAAGCGGACGCCGCCGCTGTTCTTGTCAGCCGCGCGGACAGCGGAGAAGTTTTGGCGGCGGCGTCTTATCCGGCCTTTGAGCCGGAACACATCGCGGATTACCTTGCCGAGGACTGCGAGGACAATGGATGCCTGCTCAACCGCGTCCTGCAGGCAGCCTATCCGCCGGGCTCCGTCTTTAAGCTGGTCGTCGCCGCGGCAGCTCTGGAGAACGATATCTGCCCACCATCCCAGTGCTTTACGTGCCGCAAGACGGCAGAAGTCGCGGGCGTTACGCTTTCCTGCTCGACAGGCGGTGAGAACGGACATGGCAGATTGAACATGCGGGAAGCGATGGCGGTATCGTGTAACTGCTATTTCGCGCAGCTTGGCGAGCTGGTCGGGTACGAAAAAATACTGGAAACGGCGCGAAAACTGGGATTCGGAGAAACCGTTCTGGCAGGCTTTCCGGGTGAAACGGCAGGCTCTGTTCCGCGCGATGCGGATTGCGGAATTCAGGATACGGCGAACCTGTCCATCGGGCAAGGTGCTCTGCTGGTCACGCCGCTGCAGGTACAGCAGCTAACGCAAATCATCGCTTGCGACGGACTGCTGAGTGAAGTGAAGCTGCTGCGCGCGGACCCAGAGAAGCGCGCGCAGGCAGGCACCATTTGCCGCGCGTCCGGTGAAGCTTGCGCGGACAAGCGCGTTCTCAAGACGGAAACGGCAGCGGCGCTGCGGGAGATGATGGCTGAGGTGACGCGGACAGGCACCGCCTCGCGCCTAAAATGGGAGGTCCCTGCCCGGGGCAAGTCCGGCACCGCGGAGGCGAGCCGGAACGGCGCGCCGATGAAACAATGTTGGTTTACAGGTTTTTTTGAGGCTGCGGACGGCACTTGCTATGTGATTACGGTGCTGGCGGAAAACGGCGATTCCGGATCTTCGACAGCGCTGCCTGTTTTTTATGAGCTGACGAAATATCTGGCATCGCTTACACCATAGCGCGTTTCCGGCGGGCAGCTGTCAAATTTCCGTCAGTCCGCCGCGCAGCTTTTCGAGCGCCCGCTTTTCGATGCGAGAAACGTAAGAACGACTGATGCCAAGCTGTTTGGCGATTTCCCGCTGGGGCCGCGCTTCCCCGCCGTCCAGACCGTAGCGCTGGATGATGACGCGCTGTTCTCGTGGCGAAAGCTGTTCGGCGATGGCGCGGTAGAGTTTTGCGACTTGAATTTTTAAGCTGATATCCTCAACGATTTCATCCGTATCTGTGCCGAGAATGTCATTAAAACTGATCTCGTTTCCATCCTTGTCGGTGCCGATGGGCAAACTTAAGGAAACCTCCTGCTTGATCCGCTTGGAGGCGCGGATGCTCATCAAAATTTCATTTTCAATACACTTGGCGGCATAGGTCGCCAGCCGCGTCGCGCGGCTGGCTGTGTAGGTATTGACAGCCTTGATCAGGCCGATGGTGCCGATGGAGATCAGATCGTCCTGTGAAGCGCCGGGACTCGTATATTTTTTTGCGATGTGAGCGACCAGGCGCAGATTGTGCTCGATCAGTTTGCCGCGCGCCTCGGCATCGCCCTGCTGCGATTTTTCTACATAAATTTGTTCCTCTTGTTCAGTCAGCGGTTGTGGAAAAGAACTTGCCATAGCGATAACCTCCTGCGATACGCGATGCAAAAGCGCGGGAAGCGCTTGCACACTTCCCTTATCTATATGCCTCGGCGCGCGGCAAAGTGCCTGGCAGACCGCAAAAGTGCAAGTACCTATTTTTTAGGATAATATCCACCCAAACAGTTCCGATGGGCGGCGAAACAATTAGCAGAATGAGCGTCGAAACAGGCAGCGTAAGACAGGCAGCAGGCAAAACAAAAAGAGAGACAGAACTCTTTGCGATCTGTCTCTCCCTTCGCCGATGCCTTCGCTCCTTTGCTATCTCACTTCAAAGGACAGGCAATCTGTGCACTGCTCCTGTGTCGGATTTGCTTCATGCGTACCGACGGTGATGCTGTCCAGCGCGCACAGGTTCTTTGTGTGCTCGTGGTGCATACATTGGTTTACCGTGCATCTGATGGTCTGGTTACAACAATGACTCATTTTACATCCCTCCTTCCTTCTTAGTATGGCCGAAAAATTCACAAAATATTACGTCTGCGCTTCTTGTACTATCGCAAAAAAAATGTTATAATTTTAAAGATTCCACTTCGTGTCGGAGCGAAACCGGGACGAATCGGAACAGGGGAATTTCATCATAGAATTTTCTACGGCGGCCTGACGCCCGATTTTGTGTTGCGCTCTTGTCTGCAAAAATAGGAACCGGCACATAGCCGCGGCGTAACAGAAGGGCGCGGAAAGGAAGAGAATTTTATGAAAATCAAATCCCTGCCGAAGGACGAACGACCGGTCGAAAAGGCGATGCTGGCGGGCGTGGAAAGTCTGTCAAACGCAGAGCTTTTGGCTGTGATTCTCGGCTCCGGCACCAAAGAAAAGTCAGCGATCGGCCTCGCGGAGGATGTCCTCGCGCAGGGTAGCGGCGGCCTCGCGGAACTCGCGGACTGCACAGCGCAGGAGCTGACAAATATTTGCGGTATCGGTCAGTTTAAGGCGGCAAGAATTTTGGCGTCTGTGGAGCTTGGAAAACGCATCGCGACCCGGCCGCGGACCAGACGTATGTCCGCGGGTGACGCGGAGCAGGTCGCTGCCCTTTTTATGGAGGACATGCGGTACAGCAAGCGGGAAACTTTCAAAGCCCTGTTATTAAACGCGAAAGGTGAGATTATTTCCATCGAGACCGTGTCGGTAGGGGAACTGACCTCGACTCTGGTACACCCCAGAGAGGTATTTCATCAGGCGGTCAAAAAAAGCGCCGCCGCCATTCTTTTCGTGCATAACCATCCGAGCGGCGATCCGACGCCCAGCGAGGAGGATATTCGAACGACCAGAATGTTGATTGACTGCGGTAAATTGCTGC
The DNA here is from genome assembly GCA_900551415.1 of uncultured Eubacteriales bacterium. Taxonomy (GTDB): domain Bacteria; phylum Bacillota; class Clostridia; order Peptostreptococcales; family Anaerovoracaceae; genus CAG-238. The sequence continues at coordinate 18,213 of URWB01000017.1, read as the reverse complement.
GGATTAAGGTGGTGGATCATCTGGTTATCGGCGATGGACGATATGTCAGTATGCAGGGAATGGGATACATGTAAAAAAGTAATAAAATTTGATTCGGATAAAACGTTGGAGGTATTAAAATGTGCAGTTTATTCAGAGCAAAGGATATGGGAATTGATTTGGGAACAGCCAATACCTTGATTTTTGTCAAGGGCAGCGGGATTGTTCTCAACGAACCCTCCGTCATCGCGGTGAACGATAAAGGAAAAACACTTGCTGTCGGTTCGGCGGCAAAGGAAATGCTGGGCAAGGCTCCGGTCAACATTTCGGTGGTCAGGCCGCTGCAGGACGGCGTGATCTCTGATTTTGACAGAACCGCGGACATGCTGAAGGCGTTTTTGGAAACTGCGCTGGCAGTTAAAAAAATTCGAAATTTCCGCGTTGTCGTCGGCGTGCCGAGCGGCGTGACCGAGGTGGAAAAGCGCGCTGTAGAGGAAATTGTCAGACAGATGGGCGCGACTGAAGTCTTCATTCTTGAAGAACCGATGGCGGCTGCGATCGGCGCGGGTATGCCTGTGGACGGCACGACGGGGTGCATGATCGCGGATATCGGCGGCGGCACCTCCGACATTGCGATTATCGCGCTCGGCGGCATTGTGGCGAGCACTTCCATCAGACATGCCGGGGATAAAATGAACGAAGCCATCATACAATATATGAGGAAGCGTCACGCACTTCTGATCGGTGAACATACCGCCGAGCAGCTGAAGATTCATATCGGCTGTGCCTGCATGGATGTGGATGAGAACGGCAACGAAATCATCAAGACGATGGACGCGAGAGGCAGAGACATCATTTCAGGTCTGCCTAAGACCATGGAAGTCAATAATAAGGATATGATGATCGCGCTGCAGGAGTCCATGGATATCATCGTGGACGGCGTCAAAGCGACGATCGAGAAGGCTCCGCCTGAAATCGCGGCGGACATTGCTGAGCATGGCATGGTGCTGTCCGGCGGAGGCGGGATGATCGCGAATCTGGACAAGCTGATCTCCAAGCGGACAGGTATGGCCGTGACTGTGGCGGATAATGCCTTTGAGGCAGTGGCGGTAGGCACCGGCATGAGTTTGGAAAATATCGAAAAGCTCAAGATTTACGCGTCCAACGGCAGGAAAAAATACGAAGCGCAGTAGGCGCGGGATAAAGGGATCGCTTTATGAGATGGATGAGAGAACATAAGTTAATAACGGCATTGCTTTTGGTATTCCTGCTTCTGCTGCTGATCTTTGCCGCTTCCATGGCGGCCGGCGGCCGCTTCGCGCATGTGACCGAGCCGATCAATACCGGTGTGTCCAAGGTTTCAGGCATTTTTTCAAAAGCCGGGAATACCATTCGTGACAATGTGAAAGGGATTTTTTCCTATCGGAGTCTCCAAAAAGAAGTGGAAGCACTCAAGAGCGAGAACGCGGAACTCACGCGGCAGCTGGCAGAAGAAAAGCTGACAAAACAGCAGCTTGATGAGCTGAAAGAACTCGCGGAGGCTCTGAATTATGATTATACGGAGCAGAAATTTGATATCGTCACCGGAGACGTCATCTCTTTGGACGGCTCCAATTGGACCAATATCTTCACGATCAACTGCGGCACCGAGAGCGGCATCAAGGTTGGAGACGCGGTCGTTAACGGAATCGGCCTGATCGGTAAGGTCGAGGAGACCGGAGAGGGCTGGTCCAAGGTGATGTCGCTGATCGACGAGGGCAGCAAGGTCAGCTTTAAGCTGGCACGCGACCGCAAGCAGCTCGGTGTGGTTTCCGGAAACGAAAAAGGTGAAGTCAGCGGCTATATGATCGACGGAGAAGCTTTGGTCTCCGAGGGCGATGTCATCATCACCTCCGGTCTCGGCACGTATCCGGAAGGTCTGGAAATCGGCAGTGTCAAAAGCGTGACCTATAACAGCAATACGCTGCTCAAGGAAATTACGGTGGAACTCGCTGTGAATTTTAAGAGTCTGGACAAGGTGGCGGTGATCCTATGAAAAGTTGGAAGGCAGGGATTTTTTTTCTGATCGCGTTTTTCATACAATGCTCTTTTTTAAATGTTATCAGCATCGCAGGTTATACACCGAATCTTCTGCTCTGTCTGGTGATCGTATTTTCTTTTTTGTATGAGGAACAGATTTACGGTCTGCTGTACGGCGTGCTGTTTGGCATTTTTTACGATATCTGCTTCGCGGATGTCGTCGGTCCGACCCCGATCGCGCTGGTGTTGGTCGCGTTGGTGATTTTTGTTCTGCGAGAATACGCCAATATTGAGAATATCGTCAATATGTGGGTGACCTCACTGCTTTCGATACTCTTCTATTACGCGTTGAACTGGGGTCTGCAGCACTTGGCGGGCAACCCGATCGGATTGCTTTATGTACTCAAAACGCTGCCATGGATCACCCTGTATTCACTGTCGCTGATGACAGTTCTTTATCTGATTCTGCTTCGAAAAATGACAAGACATCGCAAAGACAGGTATTTTAGATGAACAGAAAAATTTTAAAATCCAGATATATACAGGTCATTTTTTTCGTCGTCATCCTCATGCTGATTCTCTGCGTGAGACTTTTTGTGCTGACCGTGGTGCAGGAAGAAAAATGGGCGGAGGCGGCGAAGAACCAGAACACCAAGGAAGTGCTTCTGTCAGTGCCGCGCGGGAAGATTTACGACCGCTACGGCAGAGTGCTGGCGGGCAACAAGCAGATCTTTACGGTGACCTTCAACGCCAGCGGACTGTCCACAGAGCAGATCAACGCTTCCGCATATCGGACGATCCGCCTGCTGGAAAAAAACGGGGATACCTATGTGGACAATTTTCCGATTAAGATTACCAAAAGCGGAAAATTCTATTATACCTACGACAGCAGCAAAAAAAAATGGCTCAAATCGCTTGGCCTTTCCAAAAATGCGACGGCGGAACAGGCATTTGAGAAGCTGCGCGCCAAATATGAAATCGATCCGACGCTGGACCGCTTTGACGCAATGGACGAGCTGCAGAACACGCACGGCGTGTGGCCGCCGATCAATGTGCGCAGCATGACCTTTACCTATGATACCAAAAAAGCGGCTTTTATCAGCAAGTATGGGCTGGAGGTCAAGGAAACGGATGCGGAGGGGAATGTGACCAAACGCACCGACCTGACCGCGAAGGAGGCGTTTCAGGCGCTCCGCAAAAAATATAAACTGGATGAAGATGAGAATAAACAACCGATTCCGGAAGAGGAACGGCTTTCCGATAAAGAAGCGCGCAAGATTTTTGTGGTCAGAGAAGAAATCAAAAATATCGAATTCAACAAATATCGTTCCAGCACCATCGCCTCCGATGTCTGCGACAAGACAGTCGCCTATATCGAGGAAATGGGCAGTGAGCTCAAGGGGATGGAGATCGCCTCAGAGACGGTTCGCGTCTACCCGAACAAAAATCTGGCTTCCCATATTCTCGGCTATATGGGCAGTATTTCCGACAGCCAGTATGATACCTATGTCAAGGAACGCGGCTACAGCAGCGATGATCTGATCGGCAAAGACGGTATTGAAGCCTCAATGGAGAGTACGCTGCGAGGCAGCGACGGCATCCGGACAATCCTGGTCAACAGTTCCGGGGACTACATTGAGACGCTGGGTGAGACAGAACCGGTCGCCGGAAAGGATATCTATCTGACGATAGACAAGGATCTGCAAAAGACCGCGGAGAACACGCTGGAGCGCGCCATCAAAGCGGTGCGGACCGGTAGTATCTTTAAGAGTAAATACGGCAATAAGTCCATGCGCAAATACGCGAACTGCGGATCCGGCGCTGTGGTAGCCATTGATGTCAAGACCAGCGAGATCCTGGCGATGGCGAGCTACCCGGACTTTGATCCGAATATTTTCGCGGAAGGCATCTCCACTAAGGACTGGGCATCGGTACAAAGCACGAATCCACGCGATTCTCTGGCACCGACGCCGCTGTACAGCATCGCGACCAGAACTGCGGTGCAGCCGGGTTCTACCTTTAAGCCGGTGACCGCAGTCGCTGCGCTCAAAGCGGGCTTGGACCCGAATCGCCGCATCTATGACGGCAGATATATTGAGATGGGCGGTCACAAGTTCGGCTGCAGTAACTATAACAACGGCCTGGGCTCTCATGGCTACCAGACGCTGGCACAAGGCATCCAGAACTCCTGTAACTACTATTTTTACTGCATCGGCACCGGTATCGACTGGAACACGAAGAATAAGACGAGTTTGGGCTACAAAATCACCATCGACGACATCATGAAGGTCGCCTCGGAGTTCGGACTGGGCGAAAAGACCGGCATTGAGCTCTATGAGACGACCACTCCGCTTGCCTCCAAGGAGCGCAAGATGAGCGGCATGAAGAGTTCTCTGTGGAGCTATCTGTACTACAGCAGCACCAAATACTGGCCGAAGTCGACCTATAACGATGAAGAGAAACTGCGCGCGGAGATCGACACCATCACCGGCTGGATCGAAGAAAACCCGTCCAGAGATGAGATTATCAAACGCGTCAAGGCACAAACGACTGTAAAAAAATCACAGGTTGAGCCTTTGACCGATGTCTGCAAATACTCTTATTTCAATCAGGCGGAATGGACCTACGGCGATGAATTCAACATCGCCATCGGACAGGGCGACAACGCCTATACCCCGCTGCAGATGGCAAGCTATGTGGCAACGCTGGGCAACGGCGGCAAAAAGAATCAGGTTTCCATCATCAAGGGCGTGGAAGGCGAAGGACAGCGCAAAAAGAAGAAGGCAACCCAGATCGATGTTTCCAAAAGTGATCTGGATCATGTACTGGAAGGTATGCGTCTGGTCGCGAAACGCGGCACCCTGCTCGGCACCTTCGGCAGCTTCCCGATCGAGGTGGCCGGCAAAACCGGTACCGCGCAGCGTGACGGTTACATCAATCCGAAGGATGAGGTCGCCTATGTGAAACAGCACCTTGGCAGCATCGCGCCCGGCATCTCCTGGAGTCAGGTAGAGAAGATGATGACGAAGCTGATGAAGGAGGATCCGGAAAAATATCCGACCGAAAACGACACCGTTGACGCGGCGCTCATCAAGGTCAGCAACAAGAAGGTTACCTACGCGAAGATCAATCAATACAAGGATACCTATGATCACTTCGCCTGGACAATCACGCTCGCGCCGGCGGACAATCCGCAGATCGCGGTCGTCGTCCTGCTGGTACAGGGCGGTGTGTCCTTTAACGCGGCACCGATCGCGCGTGAGATCATCGGCGATTATCTGCAGGTCGATACTACGACCAAAACGTTGGATTTTTCGACAAAAATGAACTGAGGGCGCAAGAACAGGATGAAGATACGGCAGACAGCCTCAAGCTGTCTGCCTCCGTTTCGAATTAATATTACAAGCAGGAAGGAGGAGCCATGGGTAAATCAATCGTCATCGCCTCAGGAAAAGGAGGCACAGGCAAAACCATGGTTTCGGCCAATCTGGGAGCGACGCTCTCCAGGCTGGGTCACCAAGTCATTGTCATCGATATGGATACGGGACTGCGCAATCTGGATCTGTATCTGGGATTGGAAAACAATGTGGTATATGATGTGAACGACGTGATGAACGGCGTATGCAGAATCAAACAGGCGATCATTCGCGACAAGAGCTTCCCTGGGCTGAGCTTCATGGCGGCGTCTCCGCGGCGTTCCGATACGGAAATCACACCACTGCACATGAAGGTACTCTGCGATAAGCTGAAAGACCTGTACGACTTTGTGATTGTCGATGCGCCGGCAGGGATGGATGAAAATCTGCTGATCGCCATCGGCGGCGCGGATCACATTGTGCTGGTCATCAATCCGGAGATCGCGTCCATGCGCGACGGTGAAATGATGACAGCTTTCCTAAATGAAACCGGGGGCAATTTTCAGATTCACTATTTAATCAACAAGCTCAATCTGAAGCTGGTTCGCGCAGGGCTCGCGCCGTCTGTGGAGGAAGTGACACGCGGTATGCGCGGGCAGGTGGTAGGCTTGATCCCTTACGACGAAAACATACATATTTCTACCAATCTCGGCGTTCCGATCGCGTTCATGCCCGAAAGCCCAATCGCGCAGAACTTCACACGCATCGCCGAGCGTGTCAGGAGTTTTTAGCGCAAAGTCAGCGCAAATGAACGCATATAGCCAGCATATAATATGTCAAGGACAAAGTAAAAGCCTGCATCTGATGCTGCGGCGGTCTCCACACGGGGATATCGTTCCCCGGGGACCGCCGCGAAGCATGACGGTGCAGGCTGTTTGATTCTGCGTATTTGCGTTCGTTTTGTTTAGAAATTGATGGCCTTGCTGTTGACGCCGACGTTGACAATGATGCCGACGGCGATCATGCTGGCGATGACGGAGGTGCCGCCGCCGGAAAGGAAGGGCAGAGTGATTCCCGTAACGGGCATGAGGCCCATGGTCATGGCGATGTTTTCAAAAATCTGAAACAGGAACATGCCCAAAAATCCGATGACGATCAGCGCGCCGTACAGATCCACGGAATCACGGATGATTCTCGTGAAGCGGATCAGCAGGAAGGCGTAGACCAAAATCGTGAGGGTACCGCCGAGGAAGCCCAGTTCCTCTACGACAACCGAAAAAATGAAGTCCGACTGCTGCACAGGGATGAAGTCCAAACTCTTTTGCGTTCCCTGAAAGAGCCCTTTTCCGAAGAAACCACCGGAGCCCATGGCAACCTTGGACTGCCAGACCTGGTAGTTGCCGGAAAGACTTAGATTTTCCGGATGCAGGAAAGCCTCGATTCGCTCCTTTTGATAATCGTCGAGAAACTTGTAGACGATCGGCACAGCGGCCAGACAGGCCAGCGCACATTGAAAGAACAGCTTGTAGTCGATGCCGGCGAAGAATACCATAAAAATCCACATCACGATATAGACCAGCGCGCTGCCCAGGTCCTCTTTGAGCACGACGGCGATGATCGGCGCCGCGACCAGGAAGGCCTTAAAAACGCCGGTGAACCTGGTCAGCTCGTCACGATGCTCCGACAGATAGCCTGCCATGATCAGGACAAAGGGGATTTTGACGAATTCCGATGGCTGCAGGGTCGTGATGCCGAGATTGATCCAGGCACGGGAACCGTAGTTTTCCTGGCCGAGCCCGGGGATATATACCGTCAGCAGGAAAAGCACCGATAGGGCATAGAGGATTTTTTCCAGTCCGATAAAAAAGCGGTAGTCCAGATTCTGAATGAAAAGGAGTACGCCGAAACCGAGCAGGTACGCGATCGCTTGAATCAAAACCGGTCTGGCGAGGACGAAGCCGTCCTCATATACGGTGCTTTCGAGCATGGTCAGACTCAAAATACCCAGTAAACCGACGCAAATCAGGATAAATTTATCAATATTTTCCAATGGATTAAAAATTTTGTTCATTACTTGCCTTTCTGCTTCTTGACATTCCCTTGCTTTAAACATTATAATATATATTGTATGGATATATCAAGTTTTAATTATGTAATGCATTTTGATTCATAAATTTTCATGCAATAGATATTGTAAACGATAATCGAAAAAAAGAAAAGAAAAAAACAAAAATTGAATAAGAAGGAGGTGCTGCAATGGGCCCAATTATAGTGAAAATTGTAATTGCGGTGGTTGCGCTTGCAATCGGCGCGTTGATCGGATATATATATCGTAAAAATGTCGGCGAAAAAGCAATCGGCAGCGCGGAACAGAAGGCGAGAAATCTGATTCTGGACGCGGAGAGTAAATCCGAAAATATGAAGAAGGAAGCGATTCTGGAGGCGAAGGAAGAGGCACACAGACTGAGAAGTGAAGCGGAACGTGATGCCAGAGAACGGCGTTCGGAAATCCAGCGCTCCGAGAGAAGACTGATCCAAAAGGAAGAATCCATGGATCGCAAACTTGAGAATATCGAACGAAAAGAAGAAAGCATTACACAAAAAGAACAGGCAATTATCAATAGACAAAAAGAGTTAGAACTTGTTATAGCCAAGCAGATGGAAGAGCTGGAGAGAATTTCCGGTTATACGGCAGAGGAGGCGAAGGCCATCCTGCTCGCCAATACCGAAAAGGAAGTTCGTCACGAAGCCTCTGTGATGATCAAAGAGATCGAAACCAAGGCGAAGGAAGAAGCGGATAAGAAGGCGAAATACATCATCACCGGCGCGATTCAGCGCTGCGCGGCGGATCATGTGGCTGAAACCACCGTTTCGGTGGTCGCGCTCCCGAATGATGAAATGAAGGGACGCATCATCGGCAGAGAGGGCCGCAACATCAGAGCCATCGAAACGCTCACCGGCGTAGATCTGATCATCGACGACACACCGGAGGCGGTCATCCTGTCCGGCTTCGATCCGGTCAGAAGAGAGATCGCACGCATCGCGCTCGAAAAGCTCATTGTAGACGGCCGCATCCATCCGGCGCGGATCGAGGAAATGGTCGAAAAGGCGACCAAGGAAGTCAACGCGATCATCAAGGAGGAAGGCGAACAGGCGACCTTCGAGGTCGGCATTCACAATCTGCATCCGGAGCTGGTCAAGATTCTGGGCAGACTCAAATACAGAACCTCCTACGGGCAGAATGTACTCAAGCATTCCATCGAGGTCGCGCAGCTCGCGGGTCTGATGGCAGGCGAGCTGGGACTGGACGTCAAGCTGGCCAAGAGAGCCGGACTGCTGCATGATATCGGCAAGGCACTCGACCACGAATATGAGGGTACCCATGTGGATATCGGTATCGAGATCCTGCGTAAGTATAAGGAGTCCGAAGCGGTCATCAACGGCATGGCTGCCCACCACGGTGATTACGAGCCGAAGAACATGGAAGCGGTTCTGATCGCGGCGGCAGACGCGCTGTCGGCGGCAAGACCGGGCGCCAGACGAGAGACTCTCGACGCGTATATCAAGCGTCTGGAAAAGCTCGAAGAGATTGCGAACACGACGCCGGGTGTCGAAAAGTCCTTTGCGATTCAGGCAGGCCGCGAAATTCGCATCATTGCCAAGCCGGACGCAGTCAACGACGAAGAAATCGTTTTTCTGGCGAGAGAAATTTCCAAGAAGATCGAGTCTGAGCTGGAATATCCGGGACAGATCAAGGTCAATGTGGTCAGAGAAACCAGAGCGATCGACTACGCGAAGTAGTCTTTTCAAAAACAAAACCAGAGGCAGAGCAATCTGCCTCTATCGTTATCTAAAGGGATAAAAGGATCATAAATATAGCATAAATATAACGGAGAGAATTATGGAGAACGGGTGCAAAGAAGTAAATCAGAACTTTTACCGCAAGCTGCTCATTGTCGGTATTCCGATGATCATTCAGCAGGTCATCGCGGTAACGCTGAATCTGGCTGATACCATCATGGTCGGTAAGGTCGGAGAAAACGCGTTAGCAGCGGTCGGTGCCGCGAATCAGATTTATTTTATTTTTGGCGTTGTGCTCTTCGGCGTGTTCAGCGGCGCGGCCGTCCACGCGGTACAATATTGGGGCATTCGTGATATCGTCAGTCTGCGCAAAATTATCGGTATTGACTATACGGTCTGTCTGGCGCTCGCGGTTCCGGTTACCGTCTTCGTGTTCCTTACAGCGCCGGGCCTGATTCGTCTTTTCGCGGAGGACGCGGAGGTCGTGCTGCTGGGCACAAAATATCTGCGAATCGCCTGCTTTTCCTATATATTTTCCGGTCTGACCTTTGTGATATCCTATAACTCGCGTGCCATTCAGGACGTAAAAGTGCCGACCATCATCAACGGCTGCGCGATTCTGATGAATGTCATCTGCAATTATCTGCTGATCTACGGCAAATGCGGGTTTCCGAAGCTGGGCGTGGAGGGTGCCGCGATCGCGACCTTGCTCGCCAGAGTTCTGGAATGCGCCGCGATGTATCTTTCGGTGTATCTGCGGAAGGAATACCCGCTCAAAGCGAAGCCCGGCGAATTATTCGCGTATTCGGGAGAACTGTTTGCAGGCGTAATGAAAACAGCGGTTCCGGTCATCATTACAGAGGGCCTGTGGGCGGTATCGGTCTCCTGCATTTTTGCGGCTTACGGCAAAATCAGCGCCTCCGCCTTCGCGGTGTCGCAGGTGGCGGTAACGGTAACGGATTTCTTCCAGACAATTTACTTCGGCCTCGGCAACGCTTCGGCGGTTCTGCTGGGTGAGGTTTTGGGACAAGGCAAAAAGAAGCTGACCTACGAGTACAGCCGAGACATTCTCAAGGTGACCTGGGTGCTGAATGTGATCATGACCGCGGCGATCATTCTGCTGCGCGCGCCGATCGCGGATATTTATAATTTCACGCCGGAGACGACGGACATGCTGATGAAGGCCCTGCTCGTTTACGCGTTTGCAATGACACCGAAGATGCTGTCCTACATGATGATCTGTGCGATCTTCCGTCCCGGCGGTGATACGATGTTCTGCATGTATGTGGATGTGGCCTGCAATATCGGTCTGCAGGTACCGCTGGCCTACATCAGCGTACTGTTGCTTGATCTGCCGCTGCACTGGGCGATGACGCTGGTCGCGACAGCGGATGTGCTGAAAATTTTTATTTGCTATTATCGATATTTTTCTAAAAAATGGATGAATATTTTTACCGGACGAGAAGAAGTTGAGGAAGTCTAATGCTTGAGAAAACAGAAAAAAAGACAGTTTATCTGGATAACAGCGCGACCACGCGGCAGTACGACGCAGTGACGGAAGTCATGCTGCGGGCAGCGCGCGAAAACTATGGTAATCCCTCCTCTCTGCACGCGCTGGGTCTGAACGCCGAAAAGGAGGTTCGCACGGCGCGAAAGACGCTCGCGGCTTCCATGGGTTGTAAAGAGGAGGAACTGTATTTTACCTCCTGCGGTACGGAATCGGACAATACGGTTCTGTTTGGCGCGGCGCGGGCAAAGAAGCGAAGCGGCAAAAAAATTATCGTTTCCGCTGTAGAGCATCCGGCAATCCTGGAGCCGGCGCGCATGCTGGAAAGCATGGGCTGCGAGATTGTTCGGATCGGTGTTGACCGCCTGTGTCATCCGGACATGAAGCAGCTCGCGGCGGAGCTGACAGAAGATACCGTTTTGATCTCCGTTATGGGTGTCAATAACGAAACAGGAACGATCATGCCGATTCCGGAGATCGTGAAACTGCGGGACGATTTTAACCGGGCGCATGGCACGGATATTTGGCTGCACAGCGATTGCGTCCAGGCCTTCGGCAAAATTCCCATTGATTTCGCGCGAAGCTATCGGGGTGTGGACATGATTTCACTCAGCGCGCATAAAATTCACGGGCCGAAGGGCATGGGCGCCTTATACGTCCGCAAAGGCCTGCATTTACCGGCCTTCCTGCTCGGCGGGGGACAGGAACGGCATCTGCGCTCCGGTACGGAGAATACACCTGGCATCATCGGTTTTGGGAAGGCAGCGGAGCTGGCAACGCGGAATTTTGACGCGCGCCTGGAAGCGATGCGAGCCTGCCGTAAATTTTTGCTGAACGCCTGCAAGGATGAAATCGCGGATATTCGCGTCAACAGTCCACAGGACGAAACGGCTTGCCCGTCGGTATTGAATATCTCCTTCCTCGGCACGCGCGGGGAAGTGCTCCTGCACACGCTGGAGCAGGACGGCATCTATGTTTCCACAGGTTCTGCCTGCGCGTCCAATCATGCTTCCGCGAAAGGCTCGCATGTGCTGAACGCGATGGGGCTTTCGCCGAAGGAGATCGAAGGCGCGATCCGCTTCAGCTTCAGCGAGTTCAACACGATCGAGGAGATGGAATACACAGTCGAGAAGGTCAAGGCAGCGGTGCAGCGCTTCCGCAGGCTGGGCAGCTTCCGCTGATCTTGAAGCGGCTTTGCAAAAAGAAAAAGGAATCGTCACATATCGCTATATTACGATTTGGAATCAATAGGAGAATCACCATGAATGAACAAAACATTCTCATCGTTCGCTGCGGTGAGGTTGCCTTAAAGGGTATGAATAAACCATATTTTGAGAGAATGCTGGTAGACCGCATCCGCAATAATCTGAAAGCGTTCCGCGGCATCGATGTCAGAAGAAGTGAAGGATTGATCTTTGTCCGGGCGGACAAGGCACTGGATATTCAGGCGATCATCAAGGAGATCTCCAAGGTGTTCGGTGTTGCTTCCATCAGCAAAGCGGTCGAGGCGCCGTCTGAACTGGAGGCCATCGGTGCGGAGGCTGTCGCGTACATGAATGGGCTGATCGCGGAGCGCGGCATTCATACGTTCAAGGTCGAGGCCAAGCGCGCGGACAAGAATTTCCCGGTCAAATCGCCGGAAATCGGACGCATCATCGGCGCCAAGGTGCTTATCGGCTGCAAGGTGCTCAAGGTGGACGTGCATGAGCCGGATGTGCTGCTGCATGTGGATGTGCGCCATGACAGATCGTATATTTACGAAGGGAAGATCCCCGGCTTCGGCGGTCTGCCGCTGGGGACAAACGGCAAGGGTCTGACCCTGCTTTCCGGCGGTATCGACAGTCCGGTGGCAACATGGATGATGGCGAAGCGCGGGATGCTGATCGAAGCAGTGCATTTCCATTCTTATCCATATACCAGCCAGCGTGCGCAGGAAAAGGTCGAGGACCTTGCGCGCATCGTGTCGACCTACTGCGGCAGATTCAAGATGCACGTCATCAACCTGCTGCCGATCCAGGAGGCGATCGTCACGAACTGTCCGGAGGAGGAAACGACGATCCTCGTGCGCCGCTTTATGATGCGCATCGCAGAACGCATCGCCAAAGATACGGGCTGCCAGATGCTGATCACCGGGGAAAATCTCGGTCAGGTCGCCAGTCAGACCGCGGAGGCGCTGGTGGTGACCGATGCGAGCGTGAGCCTGCCTGTGATGCGCCCGCTGATTGCGATGGACAAGGTGGACATCATGGCGAAAGCGGAGGAGATCGGCACCTTCGAAACATCGATACAGCCGTATGAGGACTGCTGTACGGTCTTTCTCCCGAAGCATCCGACGACCAAACCGAAGCTCGAGCGGATTCTCGAATCCGAGCGCAAGCTGGACTGCGAGGCGCTGATCGAAGCAGCCATCAAGGCGCAGGAGATCGTCAATATCATGCCGGAATAAGGATTGAAAAGAATACTTATGAAATCAAAACTGATCAAAAGAGAAGGCACGGATATGATCCTGATCGATACTGATGGAGAGATTATCTATGACGACATCGGAAACTATCGGTATTTCAGCCTTGGCATGAACAGTGCGAAAGGAAAAAATATCCGAGAATTTTTTTCGAATTTGGAAGAGGATTATCCATTGCTGCTGGCAGCGCGGGATGGGATCGCTTCCGAAAATTTTGAATGGGAATTGACAACCAAGAGAAATATCCGCTTCAAAAAAGTCGGAAGTGCATATCCTCTTTACGATGGAGATAAAATTGTCGGCGCGGTGGAATTTGCCAGTTTCTTTTACAGCAAGGATCACATCGGTGAAATCGAGCGGCATTCGGAGCATATCCTGTATCGGCGCAATCACACGAAGTATATCCTGGATGATATTATCACGGCAGATCCGGGAATGGAACAGATCAAAAACAACATCAATCAAATCGCGCTGTCGGATTCGAACGTGCTGATCTATGGAGAAACCGGAACAGGGAAAGAACTGATCGCACAATCCATTCACAACTGCAGTCGCAGGTACAGCAAAAATTTTGTATCTCAGAACTGCGGTGCAATCCCAGCGAACCTCTTGGAAGCTATGCTTTTCGGCACAACAAAGGGAAGTTTTACCGGAGCGTCGGAGCAGCCGGGGCTGTTTGAACTGGTGGATGGAGGAACTATTTTTTTAGATGAAATCAATTCTTTAGAACCTGATCTGCAGGTGAAACTTTTAAAAACCATCGAGAGCAAAAAAATCAGGAGAATTGGATCCGAAAAAGAAATCAAAATGGACTTTCGAGTTGTTGCAGCGACAAATGAAGATCCGTTTGAACTGCTGCGACAGGGACGAATTAAACCGGATCTTTTTTATCGACTGGCAGTTGTCTATATCCGCTTACCGAAACTGATCGAGCGAGAAAATGATATCGAATTGCTGACCAATTATTTTATCGATTACTTCAATCTGAAGACCGATCGGCGGATCCAACATCCGGGAGCACAGATTCGGGAGATCTTTCAAAACTATACGTGGCCGGGCAATGTACGGGAGCTGCGAAATGTGGTCGAAGGATTTTTTGCATTTGCGGAAAGCAATCAGCTGAGTCCGGAGGATATTCCTGCCTATATCCGGGAGAATGTGCAAAACTGCCGGAAAAAGGCTTGCCGACCGCAGAACCTGACTGCGGACCTTGCGCAGCTGGAACGCGAGATTATCTGTACTGTCTATGAAAATAACGGACGAGATCTGGCTGCAGCGGCTGACATCCTAGGGATCTCAAAACAGCTGCTGCGATTTAAGCTGAATAAGTATGAAAGCGAGTGTATCTGATATGGGCCTGCGGAAAGATTTTAAGGATGTTTGTGTCGTGAATGATGCCTGTGAGATTGAATATGTCCATGTTTTTAATCCGGATTTTTTTGGCTTTAAACCGGATGAAGTCATTGGAAAAAGTTTTTTGCAGATATATGCAAATCTCGACGAAGCCAACAGTACCTTTGTGAGAGCAATTCATGGCGGGGAACGTTTTGTTAATTATGTACAGGTGTTGGAAAACAATGAGGGACGAGCGGTAAAACAGACCGAGGATATCTATCTGATTCGTAGCGGTGAAAAGATCATAGGGGCTGTTGAGTTCGCGGATTATGATGAGGAGAAAGATCTGGTTGCACCTAAGAGAGATGGACAAATTGAAAATCTACTCAATGATGACTATGCAACGGCAGAAAATATGATCGGCGAGTGCGAAGCAGTTGCAGAATTAAAAAAGAAAATACAAAAAATTAAAGATGCAGATTCGCCGGTATTAATTATGGGAGAAACGGGAACCGGGAAAGAACTGACCGCCCATATTATCCACAATTCAAGTGCAAGGCGCAAAAACCCGTATGTCTATGTTAACTGCAGTTCTCTGCCGGAAAATCTTTTGGAAGGTATTCTTTTCGGCATTAAAAAAGGGAGCTTTACCGACGCGGAAGAAAAGACAGGGCTTTTTCAGATGGCCGAGAAAGGAACGCTTTTTTTGGATGAAGTGGATTCCATGCCCTTGGGTATCCAAAGCAAGATATTAAGGGCGATTGAAGAGAAATGCATTCGACCAATCGGAGGAGCACAGGAAATCTATTTGGATGTTCGGATTATAGCCTCCTGCAATAAACAGATGAATGACCTTTTAAAATCACGCAGCTTGCGTAACGACCTGCTGTTCCGGCTTTCCGTGATACAGTTTTTTTTGCCGCCGCTTCGTGAACGAAAATCGGATATCCTGCAGATTGCGGACTATTACAGAAAGAAGTATAATCAAATCTATAAAAAGAAAATTACCGGTTTTACAAAGGAATTGCAGCATCATATGCTGCATTATGCGTGGCCGGGAAATGTGCGGGAACTCAAAAATATGATGGAGGGTATGTACCCGGTAATGAAAGACAATGTCATTGGTGAGGAGCATATGCGGCAAAGATGGCTGGGAACGGAGATGGAAACAAGCCGTCCGTCCGAAACGCACCAAGAAGCGGCAGCATTTCTTGCCGCAGGAAAAAAGCTGAAAGATTATCTGGAAGACTATGAACGGCAGCGCATGGCTGAGGCCTGGCAGGAAAGCGGAGAAGACTATCAGGCGGCGGCAAAGATCCTGGGGATCTCTCCGCAGTTGATGCGCTATAAGATGAAAAAATATTTTCTATAAAAGAAATTTCCTTTACAAACACAGGCGAATCCGGTCTGTGTTTTTGTATACCAAAAAAGAATGTTGGAAATTAGCGCTTTGTTAACATAAGATGTTTTTGGCACAGAAATTGCTCTTGTTTAGCAGTGTAATCATCATGGGAGGTAGAATCATGATCAACAAGGAAAATATGTATAACAACATGCTGCGGATGGTTGAAGTTCCAGGCGTATCGGGAACAGAATCCGAAAAAATGACGGCTTACAAGATAGAAGAACTGCTGAGGGAAATCCCTTATTTTCGGGACCATCCTGAAAATGTTAAGCTGATCCCGCTCGTTGATGATCCTTTTGAACGCAGTATTGTGACAGGGTTCATGGAATTGAACCCCGGCTGTCCGGATACTGTCATTCTGACGGGACATTACGACGTTGTCGATGTAGAAGAATTCGGACATCTGCAGGACATCGCCTACAACGTCGAGGAAATCACCAAGCGAATCAATGAGATGCCGCTGGATGAAGACAGCCAAAAAGACTTTGAAAGCGGCGAGTGGATCTTCGGACGCGGAACCGCGGATATGAAATACGGTCACGCGCTCTGCATGGAACTGATGAAACATTATTCTGAGGAGAAAAGCATCAAGGGAAACCTCTTGTATGTGGCTGTCTGCGGGGAAGAAACCAATTCCGAAGGCATGCTGCGTGCCGTACCGTTCTTCAATCAACTCGCAGAGGAAAAGGGACTGAAATATAGAGCCCTGCTGCTTACCGAGTGCTACATGATGGAAGATCAGGCTGGGGATAACAACCGCTACATTCATTACGGTGCATCCGGAAAGATCATGCCGATGTTCTTCTTCGCCGGAGAGTCTACGCACGGCGGAGAACCTTTCCTTGGTATCGATCCGACCCTGATGTCCACGCAGCTGTATCATAAACTGGAGATGAACACGGACTTCTGCCAGCAGAGCTTAGGCGAAACAACGCCACCGCCGGTCTGCTTAAAAATGCAGGATCTTAAAGGAACCTATTCGGCCTCGATCCCGCTGTATGCCGTGGCCTACTATTCGTTCATCACGGTGCAGCTGAATCCGGATGAGATGAATCGCAGACTTTTACAACTTGCGGAAGCATCCATGCGGGATGCGATCCGCTTCATGGACGAGAAAGCAGCAGCATATGCAAAGCTGACCGGCGAGGAGCCGATCCGCCACCGCTATGCGCCGTGTGTCAAGACTTACAGACAGCTTTATGATGAAGTCTGCGCTGATTACCAAGGTGATCTGGACGCGGATCTGAAGGCTTACGCAAAAGAGCTGCAGGATAAGAAAATGGAGATGCAGGATATCGCGGTCAGCTTGGTTAAACGCGTATATGAACTCTATAAGGATAAGAAGCCGATGATTATTCTGGCGTTTATCCCACCGTACTATCCGGACGTATACCTGAGCAAGGAGGGAGAGGACGCAGCAAAACTCATGCGCTGCTGTGATGAGATCATTGACTACGCACGGGAAAATTTCGGGGAAACGCTTAAAATGAAGGACTATTACATGGGCATTTCGGATATGTGCTATACAGGTCTGACCGAAGGCATGAATTTTGACAATGTGTTTGAAAATCTCGCCGGTATCAATATGATCTATCAGTTCCCGGAAGAAGACCTCAAAAAATTCAAAGTGCCCGGCATTGTACTGGGCGGCTACGGAAAAGATTTTCATAAACATACGGAGCGTCTGCATAAACATTATAACTTCGACGTACTTCCATATTTATATATTCAATTGATTGATAAATTGTTAAGCTAAGGTGAAAAGTGAAAGGAGAAAAAAATGTCTGAACAAAAAAGAACGCCGTCCATGCAGAGAGTCATGGACGCAAGCACCGGTCTGCAGCGTACGATGAAGACCAGAGATGCGATTATGGTGGGCGTTGGCGGAACCCTGGGAACGGGTATTTTCCTCAGCTCCGGAGATGTACTCGCGAATGCGGGTCCGGGAGGCGCGATTGTTGCCTACCTGCTTGGCGGATTTATCATCTGGCTGATGACTGGCTGTCTTGGAGAACTGTCGGCGGCGATTTAGATAATTTATTACACCCAATAGAATCACGATACTCATCGAAATACGTGAGACTTTAAAAGTTATTGTATAGGATTATAGTGAATTTTTTAGGAGGTAGAAGTAATGAATTGGGAAGCAATTACAGGTACTATAGCAGGGTATTTATGGGCATTACCATTAATAATAGTGGCCCTGACATCAGGATTAATTTATAGTATAAGATTAAGATTTCCTCAGGTTAGAAGAATCAAGGATATGGTAAAGTACTTAGTTGGAGGTGCACCAGTTCGGCGCTTGAAATATAAGTAGGTGAAATTCCTACTCTGGTAAAGTTTAGCG
>URWB01000016.1 GCA_900551415.1 uncultured Eubacteriales bacterium | reverse complement strand
GTCCACACAATCCGCAAGGATGCCGCGGTTATCGCCATAAACATCCATGGTTATCCATTCTTCCGCTGCTCTAAAATTGCTTCAAATACATAATCCGGTATCGGAATTTCCTGATAACCGGAGGAGGTTTTCAGACGTACCTCCTGCTTACCGAATAACCCGAAAGAACAAAAAATATATATTTTTACTGACAACTACCTTGACAACCAACGCAAATCAAAACAGCCTGCGGTTGGCACAAGGCTGCTTTACTTATGCTTTACTCTGTTTGTTGTTTCTGGTTCTTTTCGACCGCTTTTATCACTTGACCTAAAATCGCATGAACTTCCTCCGGCGTGTAGCCTTTTTGTCCGTTTTTGCGATTTTCCTCTATGCGCTGCAGGCGCTCGCAGAGGATTTGCTCCTTTTTTGCTTTCTCAATCATACACATTACCTCAGCTATAAATGACTCCGAATTTCCTCAATCCATTCGTCTTTCTCTTCTTCAAAGTGCTCCAAGAACACAATAAAATTCGTACTGCCGGAAACGGTATCCGGATGATTGAGTAGCTGCACGCGTTTTCGCATATCCGGATAAGTTCTGCGAAATATCTTACTGCAAATTTCTTCGATTTGTTCTTTGTGTGCATCATAGTTTTTCACGCCTGTGAATTTCTCTATGATGTCTGCATTGGTCTTTTTGCCTTGATTTTTTAGAGAAACATCTCCAAAGTGTGACAAGACAATTTGCATCGTGCACGGGTTCGCATAGATAATCATATGCTGTGAGGCAGGTGTACTGCCGCCATGGAAGGCATCAATCTTTGCCTTTATCTGTCCATACTCCCGATATGGTTCTTTGTCCGTATCGCAAAAAATCAAAACCAGTTCGTAGTTATCATTTTGAAACTCATTCTGATACCTTGCAGGAATATTCGAAGCACTTTTCGCGTTAATCGGCTTGAAATCATATGCATCATTCCATACGCCGAGTTTGCAAAGTCTTTCAAAATATGCACGATCCTCCGCACCCTCACAAATGACACAAATTTTATGTTTTCTGTTAATGCTCGGCAGTTTCGACATCGTTTTTCACCTCCAACAGCGATTCAAAAAACTCCGGCTCCGGAAGCGCGCCAAGCATTCCCTTCTTATATTTTTCGATAATATCGCTGGTATCTCGAATGTTATCTTTTTCTGCTGTAAACTCAGCAAGAGAATACAAGTATGCGTGTTCTTTATCCTTGCAAGCAAACCAGATTTGCTCCTTACGAAATAGGGTCTTGCAGTCCAGAAGTGAAATGTCATGCACCGTTGCGATAAGCTGCGCACTTTCGTTCAGTTCGTTATTAAAAAGAGCAAGGATTCCGCGCGTGAGTTTAAAATGCAGGCTGTTATCCAGTTCGTCAATGATAAGAATCCGATTGTTTTCGAGTGCGTCAATCACATAGCTGGCAAGGGCTGCGATTTTTTTCGTTCCGGTAGAATCAAAGAGAATGCTGGGAACTTTCACACCGTTATATACGGAGGTCAAATGCAGCATTTCCATGAGAGGTGCTGCTGCAGAGAGTGAGTTTTCCTGCGGTTTTCTTTCCATGTTGGTCTTCTCGTCAGAGAGCTGAATCTTTAATTCGTCCTCTCCGGCATAATGAAAGTCCTCCAAAGAAATATCTGCGTTTAAGATGAAATGTTTAATTTTTTCCTGCTTCTGATTGGATAGCTTCAGCATATCAATCGTCTTTTTAATCGGGATATTGTTCATGTCAACAATATCGATTCGCCCTGCGAATCCTGTAAGGATTTCTTTTATTTCATGGAGTTTGGAAAATTTGCTTGTATCAATCAAATACATAAACAGGTTGTTTTTCGCTGCAACCTTCATTACCGCCTCAAGCTCTGCGTTTTCACAGATATAGCTTTCTGCAAGGCTGTCGCGAAGCAGCATTGTCGTTTCTTTTCGGTTTCCATATCGATCGCGGTGCACCTGTGCAAATCTTTCATAAAGATATTCTCTTTTTTCTGCATCATACTTTGCCGAGAAAAGATATTCTGCACCTTTTTCAATAAAGGAGGTGGTTAATTCGCAAAGCGGATTCGGATTAAAAAGGTTTTTGGATATATGAGCATCTTGGTTCAAAAAAATTCGTTTTATCATCGCTAAGATGTTCACAAAATTTGTTTTACCTGCATTGTTTGGTCCGAAAATGACTGCTGTTTTTAATACGCCTAATTCTTCAAACGAGGCTACATTATTCGGAAAGCGTTTATAATGTCTGTTTGCCTGCATCGAAAACTCCGTTTCGGAATTGTAAATCAGGCAATTATTGATTTTTACACTTACAAGCATCTTGCTTCCTCCTGCTGCTTTTTCTTATGTCCATTATATCACTAATTATATTTTTTATGCAATATTTTTTCATAAAAAATATTTCTCTACGTGAAGCAGGGGTCTTAGGGGCTTCCCCTAAATGCGCGTTTTTTCTCCGCAGGAGTAAAAGCGCACTGCTTGCTAAATCATTGCAGCATGGTTTCCCTGCCTTTTGCCTTCCGAAAAGAAAAGCTCCTGCAGGCTGCGCAGGAGCAAACTTTCATCTTATGAAATTGCAAATTATCTTACAGGCTCGCTCGTTTCTTTCACCTTTGTTCGGGTCGGAATCGCAAGCAGCTCTCTTGTCCGCAGCGCAATCTGCTTTTCGATTGCTGCAAGCCGTTCTTCCGGCAGGTTCATGGACGGGTGGCGCGTAAAGGTAAAGCCAATCAGCTTTCGCAGCTGCGCTTTCTGTTTGGTTCCCATGACTTCCCGGCAGACTTCTTCATAGGAAATGCGGTACGGATTGGAGCGGGTCTTTGCGTATGCGTCCAGCTCCTTAAGATCTTTCGGCATTGCGTAGTTAAACAGCGATAATCCGTTATCGAATATCGGTGCAGGCGCAAGAATTTTTCCGGTATGGTTATCCCGAAGCAGTCCGAAGTTTCCAAAGTGCCTGTCCTCATTGTAAATGACCGCATCGAAAACCAGCATGCTGCACATCTCTTCGTAGAAATGCTCGCCAAGGCTTTGGTAATAGTCCAAACATTTTTTAAGGGTCGGCTTTTTCAGAATTCTGCCGATGGGAACAAACGAAGTGTCTTTATCGGTAAACAGCTTGCACTTGGACGCCAAAATGCCTTTCCAGTTTTCCAAATCATAGAAAACACAAGGAAGACCCATGGTCTTTGCGATCTGGCACGCATAATATTCGCTGTATGGTTCATTTCCGGTATTTGCCCCGCCTTCTGTGCCGCCTTTGTATAGGTAAATTCCGTCGCCCTCAATCAAGCGCCATGCTTTTCGCAGCATACCGTTTGTAGTCAGCTCCGGCGAAGTGGAGAAGGCTTCTCTGCTTCCGCGCGCGCCCGTATAGGCAACCAGCGCAAGTGCTTCAGAAAAACGATTTTCATAGAGATTGTATGCGTCGAATTTTCCCTCAAAACCTTCCGGCACGACCCAGTAGCTGTCATTGAGCGAAAGCCCCATGCAGACATCCATAATTCCTTTGGTATCATTGACGCTAAGTCCGAGGGTCTTTAGGATTTCATCAACAAACTGCCTGTTCTTCGGAATCACTCGCTTTTCCAGCCAGCTCACAATACCTTCTTCCGTAGGTTCTAAATCCAGCGGAAAGAGCGCCTCCTTTTTTTTATCCACAGCAAGAAGCTCTGCCGTTAGTCCCTCTAAGCCCTTTGTCCCAAGTGAAAAGGTCATGAGATTTTCATCATAGATCCGAAGATTGTATCTGTTCTCCACTGCATCGCACTCCTTTCCTACAATGGCAAGCCCTAAATCATTGATTTTATGGGCTTTTTCTTTAAATAGTTACCTCAAGACAAGAGCTAAAAGTGTAGAATTGTCATTGCATCTTGTGCTGATTCGTTGAAAGTGGGTATAGCAAACAAAGCATCCTCGCTTCATTTTTTTAAAGGCTATTTTTCCCTCTGTCAAACTATGATGGTGAACCTTCCGTGTCTAATGGTATCGCGTACCAACTTCCTTCGTCCCACCTATTCATACACCGAGTGCCGACTAAGCTTTCAAACAGGGTCCTGCCCTACGGAGTGAACTACTGCCAGCTACAGCTCTTGTTTATTTTGTTTCTTACTGACCTTCCGTTTCTTGCAAAGAAAACTTTTCAGTGGACGCTCTTCCTTGCTTCTTCCGTTGGGCCTGCTTCTTTTTCTATGCGGTGGTTTCCCACCGCAGCCTTTTGTTTTGGGTTTCTCTTGCGGAACCCTGCCCGATTTCGTTTTCATCCGAAACCCGGCAGGATTCCGCCTCGTTGCTTTAACGGTTCGTTTTATGCTGCCTGCGCTGTTTCTTGCTTTCTCCCTACAATATCTCCGAGCATTTTCTCAGGGGCATAAGTGACTCCCTTTTTTAGGATCGTATAAATCAATCGCAATAACTTACAGGCTATCACAATCAGTGACTGCATCTTTTTCAGCGGATTTTCGCTGCGTGTCGTATAGTATACATGCAGCGCTTTGAATTCCTCGGCGTGACAGACTGCCGACTTTGCTGCTTGAAATAGCCAGTACCGCAGCCGTTTGCGTCCTCTATGGCTGATCTTCGTCTGTCCTTGATGCTTGCCGGAGCTGCACGCCACCAGGCTCAAGCTGCAGAAGATCTTCCGGAAACGGTGCTGCTTGCAGAAGTTCCAGGCAGAACGTACCGTCTACCTTCCCAAAGGCGTCCTTGTACTCCGGAAAGTAAATTTTCATTTCCCGATGCAGACGGTTGAAGTTTCGGATCCGATCCCCCTGCAGTTGGTCTCGGAACATGGACAGTCTGCGGATTTCCGCGTACAATCCCTCCAGTAAGTACGGCATGCCGAAGTTTCCATCCTTCACCAGATTCGCAATCAGCTTCGGATCTTTTCTATCATCCTTGCTTTGACTGTTATCTTCAACTTCTTTTGTCTGCTTTACCGCATAAGGATTCACCTGTACCACACTGATTCCGTTTGCGATCAGCCAGCTTGCCAGACAGAACCAGTAATGTCCGGTGGGTTCTAAACCCAGCACGATCTGATGCTTTTCGTTCTGCACGGCGAGCTCCGTCGACCAGGTCTTCATGCTTTGAAATCCTTCGGAACTATTGCTGAAGGGAAAGGCTGTCTTGCTGAGTTCTCTGCCTCTGGTGTCGATTGCTCTGACGTAATGTGCTTCGCTTCCTACATCGCAGCCGATGATGAGCATCTCATCGCTGACAAAAGACAGCTTCTTGTCGAACTTGCCGGGAGTTTCCAGTTCATGCCATGTATACGACTTCAAGCTTTTTATGAGTTCTTCTGTTTTTTGAATTTGCTGTTGTTTTTCAAAAATACTTGCGCAAGTGACTTGATTTTTTTTCGTTGTTCCGGTAAGATTCATATTAGATACCTCTTGTTTTTTAGATTTTACCAACGACCAGGTCAGTAATACTCTAAATTTACTTGAGGTATTTTTTATTGTCAAGCTCTTGACCTATTTAAATTATACAGGAAGCTTTTTAGCTATACAAGGCACTTTTCACAAAGTTTTTTCTTTCCATTAGCATTAGCCTTTCTAATTAACGGCTTCCTGCTCTGTTCTTACTTATTCCATATATTCCTGAGAAATAAATAAGAATATAAGGAACAATCATTATCAAGAACATGGATTTTTCATCATTTTTTGAAATCACTTCACTAAGCCATTGAAACGAAATTCCTATAGGCCATAGACACAGAACCGAAAGGGCAAGCGAAATCTCGGGCTCCTTTGCTAATGAAGCGACTAAAAAGGAGATGATTGCCGTTCCCACAATAAACGATAATATAAAGCAAAATTCTCCTTTTCTGATTGTATATTTACCTCTATTGTAAATCCAAATCATAACAGCCACCCATGTAATCATACCGCCAAAGGCGGAGTGGAGAGATTCTCGTCCCCAAATAAGCGAATCAAAAGTCAAAGCCATTCCGGCAACATAAATTAACAACAAACACTTTGTTCTCATGTTCTCCTCGTTTCTCTTACTCCTATAGTTGTGCTTCTTAAAACAGAATCATCTTTTGTTACTGAACTTCTTTGCTGTACTTTACAATGTGTTCGTAATCACTTCCCGCGTAGGCGTAACAAGACGCTTTTGCACGGTACTTATATCCCGTTGGAACAGTTACGGTTTTACTAACTGTACAGCTGATCCCCTCGTTTGTCTCAAGCCAGTCATCGTAGTTAACCCATCTTCCGTTGCTGTATTGTTGCAGATATAAATGTATTGTTACTTTGGTAGTAACGCCATGGATTCCTTCCTGCACTATAATCAGAAGTTTTCCTTCTAACTATAATAACAACCGAAGAGGTGAATTTTGGACATGGAATTTTTATTTTTTTTCGATTTTTTTCACAAGCGAGTTTTCGGCTTTTACTCTATGCTTTCTGCCATTTTTCTTAAAGCCTCATAAGGCACGTTTCCGGCAAGGTAATACAAATATTTATAATCCGCCCATGTGATATATGGCGAAGCTTCCTCCGTTACCGCATAGCCTTTATATCCGTTAATTATAATCTCTTTGAAGCTTTCATCATCCTTGTCAATGCTGATTCCCATTGTATCCAGATTTCTTTCCTGCACATAATCAATACGCTCTTCGCCCTCACCTTTATAACTTACTCGATACAGTTCCGAATTCTCATATTCTGACACAATCTCAAATCTTTTTGGTGTTTCCGGTCTTTTTTTCTCAAAGAGGTTCTGCGTGTGATAAGAGGCATCTGCATCGAAAGTAACGTCGAGTGTTCCCGTTTGGGCGTTTTCGGTTTCATGCCACTGAATTCCGGAATAGACTGCACAGGCTGCCAATGCCAGCATCATGACCGCCGCCAGGATAACCACCGTTAATTTCCGGATGGCATATCGACCGATTCGAACATGTTCCGGATTATATCGCTGTCCCGCGTGCATTTGAAATGCTGATGTGTTTTGCTTTATTCCGCTTCCGTACTTTTGCATCATTTTTTTTATCTTTTTCTCAAACTCCGGAGAAAACGTATAATCATGCCGGAGATTTTCCGGCGCGGGAATCCATTCATATTCCTTAACCATCGCATCGCATAGAATTTCTCGAAGCTGCATTTCTGTCATTTCCCTGCCTCCTTCCTATTTTTTCCGCAAGAGCGCTTCTTGCCCGTTGAAGTCGTTTATACGCAGTCGCCTCTGTAATTTTCAAATACTTCGCAATGTCACGAACGTTATACCCAACGTAACCGTACAATAGTAATACTTCTTTGGATACATCCGGCAGAGATAATACGGCTGCCATGATTTCGTTTCTGTAAATCTCATCGATTGTTTCATCAAAGCCGTAAGCGATTTCGTCGATTGCATGCCGAAGCGCATCTTCTCGATAGCCGGTGCGCTCTTTTGGCAGAAGTTCTTTGAAAACTCCTTTTTCCTCTCTTTTACGTTTTTTCTGCATATTTAACGCAACGTTTCTAACTATAATAACAACAAAACTCCTTGTTTTTGGACATGGAATTTCTCTGATTTGATGAAAATTTTGAATGATTCTTAAAAAAGCCTCATGTACTGCATCCTCGGCAAGATGTTCATCATGCAAAATTCCTTCCGCTGTCCAGTGCATCAGTTTCCGGTAAGTTTCATATAGCTGTGTGAATTTTTGCAGTTCTTCTTCTGTTTCCAGCAGCTGTAAATAAAACTGTAGCATTTTTGTTCTCGCTTTCTTTATCAATTCCATCAGTCTTTTTTCCATTATAAAGGACATTTGGACTTTCTGCTACAACTTTTCCTTTTCCTTGTTGTAGACGTTATCTACAATGCCGGGCTGAATGATGATCCGATCCTTCTCCTCAAGGTCCAGCGCGTCTTCGTAGGCTTCACTGACATATCTTGCTCGCAGAAAGCATATCTTGGCTTGTCGTCTGGATCTTTTCCCTCGTAGGTGCGGATATCGGCAATCAAACAAAATATTTTTCTTTGCGATTTTGAAAAGCTCTTCTTTTGCTGCTCCGAAACCATGCAGCATGTCAGACGAAGTCCCTGCATCTGCACACGCTTTCATTAGAAACTAAGCAGAACGCCTCACAGCATCTGGCTCTGTTTTTAACATCGAGATTGTCTTGCGATTGTGCCAGTTCTCCATTATAATCACATTATCAGACGTATAAACTGGAATTTGTGGAGGAAATCCGGATGAAAGAAAAAACACATCATACTCGTTGCGGAACGATTCACTACTGGGCAAGCGTGTCAAACCAGGATGCAATTACTCTTGTTTTTCTGCCGGGATTGACTGCGGATCATAGATTGTTTGATAAGCAAATTCAGTATTTTGAGAACAAATATAATGTTATAGTATGGGATGCACCGGCGCACGCTTTCTCATGGCCGTTTCGGTTTGATTTTGATTTGTTCGATGAGGCAAAATGGCTGAACGATATATTGAACCAAGAAGGAATCGCAAGACCTGTTATTATCGGACAGTCCATGGGTGGATATGTGGGACAGGCTTATGCGCAGTTCTACCCAAACAGAATGACAGGGTTTGTTTCCATTGACTCTGCACCACTGCAGCGAAGCTATATGACGGCGGTTGAAATCTGGCTTTTGAAGCGGATGGAACCGGTATATGCGCATTATCCGTGGAAACGGATCCTGAAATCGGGGTCGGAGGGCGTTGCCGTATCTGATTATGGTAGAAACCTCATGCGTGAAATGATGCTGACTTATGACGGAAACCAGAAACGCTACGCACAAATTGCCGGACATGGTTTTCGTATTTTGGCAACAGCCATAGAAAAGAATCTGCCGTATGAAATTAAGTGTCCTGCTTTATTGATATGCGGTACACAAGATCACGCCGGTTCGTGTATCCGGTACAACAAAGCATGGCATCGCAATACGAAAATTCCTTTGTCATGGATTGAAGGAGCCGGACATAATTCCAATACAGACAAACCTGAACAGATAAATCGTTTGATAGAAGAATTTGTTGCAAATATTCTATAACAGATAACCCCCGGTTTGCCCGGCTAAATACAAAACCCGAATACCGAAAATCAGACCGCCCGCTTTCCGCACTACGCGAAAAGTTGACGGTCTTTTTTCGGTTCGTCTAATGCATACGCTCTACCGTTCCCATGAAGAGCGGAATGCCGGTTTCCTCCTCGATGATCGCGTAAAAAAACGGACGATCGAGGATTACGCGTTTCATTTCGCTCGGCGCTGCGCTGCCGCATTCATCGACGACAGCTGTGACCGCGGCGGCTTTGGTACCCTCGGTATCTGTTTCAATAAAAGCCTTGTGCAGAATCTTGGAGACAAAGAGATTTCCCTCCGGTGTGGTCGCCGTTCTATGCAAATCCGCGCGGTCTGCGTCAAAAAGGTCTCGGATACCCATGGTCCGCAGCACTTCCGAAAGCTCCGCGCCGCTCTCCGTCTTGAACTTCGGCAATCCCGTTTCCACCGGCGTTTCCTTTTCGACCTTCCACGCGCGCGCGAACGTATCCTTGCTCAGCCCCTTCACAAAGTCTGCCATCGACAGACCCTCGTGCGGCAGCAACGCCACAAAGCTGTAACCGTCCGCATAAGGCTTGACAAATCCTGTCGCCAAATCGTTCTCGAGGTAGGTGTATTCCGTACCGTACATCATCTCCGCCGTCTGCACACTGCCGTCCGCCGCGGTAAAATCAGCGTCACCTACCTGATAATCCTTGTAAGGCGACTGCCACTTGCCGTCAAAGGTCAAGGCGTTGATCAGATACAGCATGGTCTGCGGAGAAATCGGCTCGTTCAGGATTTTTTCGATACGTCCTTTGGTGTTTGTCTTGCACCACTGATTGATGTCCTTCACCGTCTTTTTGTCAAAATCCGCGCTGAAAACCTCTGCCTCGAACAACTGCTGCATGGCCGCCAAAAAGCTTTCCTGTACCTGCAGGTTCGGATCGTCGCGCAGCCAGACAGAATTTGCTGTATTGACCTGCGTCCCCTCCCCTTTGGCGTTCAAAATCTGCTGAAAGGCTTCGCGGGCATAAAACACTTCACTTCCGACAGCCTCCTGAATCTGTGCCGCCGTTTCGCCGTCCGCGCCCTCCTCTGCCATCAGCAGCGCGGTCAGCACCGAAGCCGGAGAGAGGACAAACCCACTGCCGCTTTGCGCTGCGTCAGCCTTGTCTTGGTTATCGCGGTCCGCGCCGCTTTGCTGCGCGTAAGCCTGCTGAAACAGCTGGACAGAAAATTTCTGTACGCAATCCTCCCAGCCGACCGGACACCCCAGTACCCGCTCTTTATAGGCATTCTCGTCTCCCATGGCGGCAGCTTTCAATTTCACTGTGTCGGACGACAGCTTTCCGCTGTCAGCCGCGCCGCAGGCCGCCAGTGAAAACACCAGCACCGCCGCCATCCCCAGCGCCGTCAGCTTCTTCGCTATCATCACTTTGCGGATAATCTTTTTGGCGTTTTTCTTTTCTGATCTTCTGCTTTCCATTTTGGTCCCCCTCTCAAAAATCCCTTCTTCCTATCTTCATGCCTACGGATCCATGCTTCCGCACGAATCTTCGAGCCCTCGGTGAAGCATATGCCTCTCGCAGGATTTGCGCCCACAGATCCAGCTGTTTTGCTTCGATTGCTCCTCCTACTCCGCGCTTACCATCGTGCCCAGGAATACCGGGGTTCCGGTATAGCTGTCAACAATGGCATAGAGGAACGGACGATCCAGCCGCACCGTATATTCGCGCACCGGTTCCGGGTTCAGGGAAGTTGCTTTCACCATTACCCCTGTTACAGCCGCTGCGCGCGTGCCCTCACGATTGACGTCGATATAGGTCTTGTGCAGAATCTCGTCCACATACAGATTCTGTCCGCTGCAGACGCCTATGCCGGAGAGATCCGCCGCCGACGCGTCGAATAAGTTCTTAATCCCCATCTTCTGGAAGATCTGCACCAACGCATCCGTCTTGTACTCCGATTTGAATGCAGGCAGGACCGCGTGCACGACGGCATCCTGTCCGGAATTGACAAACGCCGCGAAGCGCTCGCCGTCCAGCTTTTTCATATACTCTGCCACCGAAACGCCCTTGTTCGGCAGGATCGCGACAAATTGATAACCGGAAGCGTACGGCTTGATGAAACCGGTCGCCATGTCGTCCTGACAATAAAGAGCTTCCTTTGAATACATGAGGTCGGTTTTCGTTTTCTTGCCGTTTTGATCGGTAAAATATTCTTTTTTGACCTGATTCTTTTTGTACTGTGCGCTCCACTGATCCTCGAAGGCAACCGCGTTGAGCAGGACCATCTGCTGTGCCGGAGAAAGCTCCTCCACGAGCTTGTCGATCATCCCGTAGGTATTTTTGCTGCACCAGCTGTTGATCTCCTTGACGGTCTGCTGCGAAAAGTCACCGCCCTTGACCTGCGCCTGCAGCATCTCCCGCAAAGTCTTTTGATAATCCGGATTTAAGGTAAGTGCGCCGCGATTGTTGTACCATACGGCGTTGGCGATGTTCATGCGGTTCCTGGTATCTGCGTCCTCCTGCGGCTGCACCGCCGACCAAGCGCGGATCCATTGGTTCAGCTCGCTCATGCGCATGCCGAAAGTTTTTTCCATCTGCTTTTTGGTGTCGCCCGCCGCGCCGTTTTCAACCATCGCCATCGCCAGCAGAATCGAAGTCGGTGAAATCATGGAATTCTGTTTCGCGCTGGCGGCGTTTTTGAAAAGCCGCACCGAAAGATCGCGCACCTGCACGTTGGTCTCCCACAAGGCATCCTGGCTCCAAAACGCTGCGGCATCGTCGTCCGCATACCCGTTCATGTCCTGTCCGCCTTGTGTTTGTGTCTGCGCCGCGGCTTTTGCGCCGCTGTCATCGACCGCGCGCTCGTCCGTGAAACCGTTCATTTTTCTGCTGTCCATATCGGTATCTTCTGTGTTCCCTTCTTGCCGCGCGCTTTCCGCGGCATCTGCTTCATACCCGCTGTCTGCCTCTGCTTCCGCGCCTTCCAGATCTTGCATTGCCCCATCGTTTTGCACTTGCAGGATCACCGGTTCCCCCGCAGCGTCCCCTGCCGCCGCATCGTTTCCACGTGTCCAAAAAGCGTCGTCAAGCATCCCCGAAAGCCCGACAACCAAGGTCAGACACGCCGCTGCCGAAACCGTCCCCATCACGACCCGCAGCCGCTGTTTTTTCCTGACGCGCGCAGCCGCCTCCGCAGCCCGCGCGCGTTCGCTTTTCTCAAAGACATCTTTGATGAACTCATCTCTTGTTTTCACGCGAATGCCCCCTCTCTTCCAAAATTTCCCGAAGCGCCCGCTTGCCGCGATACACATAGTTTTCCACCTGCTTGCGCCCCTTCTTCATAATTCTGCCTGTTTCTTCGTAGGAAAGCCCTTCAAAATAGACCAGATGCAGTGCGACGCGATATTCTGCCTTTAGCAAGTCCATCGCCTCCGCGAGCTGCCGCTTTTCCTCATTGTCAAGAATCTTCTGTTCCAGTGAAAGCAGATCGGCATGTGCCTCCGCCGTCTCGATCGGCACCGGTCGCAGCCTGCTGTGCCTGCGTATCCAGTCGATCGCTTTGTTTCGGGCAATCGCAAACACATAGGTCTTGAGGGAACTTTTTTCGCTGAACCGTTCCGGGTGGACGATCAGTTCTACGAAAACATCTTCCGCAAGATCTTCGGCTGTATCGATATCGTTTACATAGCGATGGATGAAAAAAATCAGACTCTCCCGATAGAGATCGACGATTTCTCCAAACGCGTCGCGGTCTCCGTCTATAAAATGGCGGTAGCTAGCTGCACCTTGATCCATGCCTTCCTCCGTATCCCTTTTCATATAGTTTGTCGTTCTAAAAAAATAAAACCCTCACTTTCAATTTAACTTTTTGTTTGTCCGCGGTCAATCTTTTTATGCGAATTTTTACGTAGATTTTTTGCGGCGCGCAGAGGCGGGCTGGAATCTGCGGGGAATGTCCGTATTTCCCCTTGCTTATGGGGCATAATTCCAATATAATGTAGATATACACAGATGCACTTACGATATCAGGAAGAAAAGGGATCTTAGCATGGAACAGCAAACACAAACACAAACAAAAACAAAAGAAAAGCAGGCGGTGAACGCGCGGACGCGCGAAGAGGCAGCCGCGCCGGCACGTAAGAATCCGCACCCTGCCGCAAAAAATTTTCCGAAACCGACTCCTTGGATCTATTACCCCGCCTCTGTCATCGTGCGGTTATTTTTGCGTTTCAAACTCAAAGCGCGTTATGACAGCAAGGCGCTCAAGGGCATCCGCGGACCGGCGTTCATCGTCTGCCCACACGTTTCCAATATCGACTTCCTGCTGGTGGCCGTCGCGCTGCTGCCGCATCGCCCGACCTTCGTCGTCAGCCAGCATTTCATGACGCATCCGAAGATCCGCTGGATTCTGGAGAAGATGCACGTCATTCCCAAAA
The DNA here is from genome assembly GCA_900551415.1 of uncultured Eubacteriales bacterium. GTDB lineage: Bacteria > Bacillota > Clostridia > Peptostreptococcales > Anaerovoracaceae > CAG-238. The sequence continues at coordinate 12,613 of URWB01000016.1, read as the reverse complement.
AAATGTTCTGCCCGGACATCAAGACGATCCTCAGCATCATGCGGGCCAAGGAATCCGGCAATCTCATCGTGCTGTTTCCGGAGGGGCGTCTGACCTGCTTTGGACACTCTCTGCAAGTTACGGACGGTACCGCGGAACTGGTAAAAAAACTTGAAATTCCGGTCTATATGATCTCAGAAGACGGGGCTTACAAAACGTTCCCAAAGTGGGGCAGGTCCGGTTTCCGACCTGGCCGCATTTTGGTGCGCGCCGAAAAACTGCTGGAGGCGGACGTCATTCCTGCCATGAGCCTGAATGAAGTGCAGGCGGTGCTGGAACGCGCGATCCTGCACGATGAGGACAAAATCTTTCCGAATGTCCGCTACCGCTGCGAATCTCCGGCGCTCGGGCTGGACGGTATCCTTTATAAATGTCCGTCCTGTCTGGCAGAATTCCAGATGGAAACCGACGCGCGTCATATCCGCTGCACCGCCTGCGGTTTCGAAGCTGAGCTGGACGAAACTTATCGTCTACACGGCGCGCCGTTTACACATATCAATGACTGGTATTTCTGGCAGGAATCGCTGCTGGACCTTGCTATACCGCTGGAAAGCGAAACCGTTCTGGCTGCCGTCGGTCCGGACGGCAATATGGACAAAAATGCAGGAGCAGGTCGCATCTATATGGACCGCGATGTCATCCGCTATACCGGCACCTGCTTTGGCAAGCCGCTTGCCTTTACCGAAAAGACAGAAGACATCAAAGCGTTTCCGGCTTCTGTCGCGAACCACTTTGATATCTACCACAAAAAACAGCTCTACAATATGCACCTGCGACCGGATCCGCGTGCGGTTATCAAATGGGTCAGCTATCTGGACAAGCTCACGCGCGAGCGGGAAACTGCCGCAAAAAACGCGGAAGCAGATACCCAAAACGGATAAATCGTGCAAAAAGACGGTTTTTCTTGTTAAATTATAAACTTTCCTTGCTATTCCTGATTTTATAGGTACACTAGTATTTGGGGTAATTTACAAAGGGGAACAGAAACGAAGTAGGAAGGCAAACACATTATGAATATCTTCGATTTTATCTCTCTCTTCGGCGGACTTGCGCTGTTTCTTTACGGTATGCGGCTGATGGGAGATGGTCTGCAGCAGGGTTCCTCCGGCGCGCTCAAAAAATTTATGGAGAAAGTAGCAAATAATCCACTGACGGGATTTTTGCTGGGACTTTTGGTTACGGCCCTCATTCAAAGTTCGACAGCAACCATCGTCCTGACCTCCGGTCTGGTCGGTGCGGGCATTCTTTCACTTAGACAATCTATCGGAATCATTCTCGGTGCCAATGTGGGTACGACGGTAACCGCGCAAATCATCCGGCTGCTCGATATCGATGGAGACGCTTCCTCTTGGTTAAATATCTTCAAACCTTCAACGCTGGCTCCGATTGCCGCGATCATCGGCATTTTGGTGATCATGATCCTAAAATCGAATAAATCGGATATCGCGGGTAAGGTCGCAATGGGCTTCGCCATTCTCTTTACCGGCTTGCTCAATATGACCGCCGCCGTCGAGCCGCTTTCTGAATCGACGACTTTCGCGAATCTGTTTATCCGCATGGCGGACACGCCGGTGCTTGGATTTTTGGTCGGTACCGGCGCGGCATTTCTGATTCAAAGTTCTTCTGCCACCATCGGAATTCTGCAGGCCTTGTCGGTTACAGGCGCTCTGACCTTCAGTTCGGTTTACTCCATCATCATCGGCGTCAACATGGGCGACTGTATTACAACCGCTATTGTCTGTTCGATCGGCTCAAAGGCGGACGCGAAGCGGACAGGTCTGATTCATATTCTTTTTAATATCGCAGCTTCCGCCTTGGTTATCATCACCTTGATGATTCTCCATGGTTCCGGCGCGCTCGACTCCATTTGGAACGCGAGGATTACCTCCGGAGGCATCGCGAACGCGCATACGTCGTTCCGTCTTTTCTCGGCTGTCGTTCTGCTCCCGTTCTCTCTTCAATTTGAAAAGCTCTCCAGACTTCTGATTCGAGATGGAAAAAGCAAAAGCAAGGGTAAGACCGGAGGCATCGATGAAGAACTTATGCGTCTGGATGAAAAATTGTTTGCTTCTCCTGCCCTGGCGCTTTCGAGTATCAGCAATGTCATCGGGAAAATGGCTTTTTTGGCGCGTTTTGGTGTCAAAGCTTCGATACGCACGATTCGGCATTATGACGAGCAGGCCGTAAAGGACATCCATCAGAACGAAGATTTTATCGATACGCTGGCGGACAAGGTTGACAATTATATGATTCGCTTCTCGCCGCACGTTCCGCAGGGCGCAAGCAGCAATCTGCTGAACTACTACATCCAGTGCTTCTCGGAATTTGAACGTATTGGAGACTACGCGACCAACATCGCTGAAGCCGCATCGGAAATCAACAGCAAGGGTATCGTCCTTTCATCCTACGCGCATCGGGAACTGGCTGTCCTCGGCGAAGCGGTCACACAAGTGCTGGATTACGCGTATAAGGCGTTCACCAAACTGGATCTTACGGCCGCAAAAAAAATTGAGCCGATCGAGGAAGTCATTGACGACCTCGTTTCACAGCTTCGTTCCAATCACATTGAACGCTTCCACAACGGTTCCTGCAGTGTGCATGGAGGCATCGTTTTTCTCGATATTCTCTCCGATATCGAACGCGTCTCCGACCAGTGCTCCAACATCGGTATCTACACCTTGCTGCTCAAGGAGCCGCAGACTGTGCAGAATCAGCATGATTATTCCAATTATCTGCACAGCGGTCACGATGAAGCCTTCAATGCGCTCTACCGCAAATACCATGACCGCTACTTCCCGCTTTTAGAGATGCCTCCGGAGACGGAGACGGAGACGGAGCCGCAGATCGCACATGTATGACGAAAGCAGAGATTTCTATGCGCACATGGCGCTCATTCCCAGACGCTGCTTCGCAAGGTGCTTTGGTCGTGATTCCGGAAACATCGCAAGCGATATTTCCTACATAAAAAAAGAAACGTTGAAATTCCGACGTTTCTTTTTTTGACTTTCCTTTTGTTCCCGCGAGGTTCTCATCGCCCCGCATGGTTTTCAGCTCAGGTCCTTCGCATCTGCCCTGCGCTTTAGTCGGCGAGCTCGGTACGCATGCGAACGAGCTTTCGCAGCAAACGATTCAAATCATTGACACGCCTGCATACGACATAGGTGTTTTCCTCATGATGCATAAAAATGGTGTTCAATGTTTGATTTAAATCCTCACAAAGATCGTTCACCGCGGCAGCGAAGCTGCCGCGCAGGTCGCGGCTGCCGTCCTCAGCTGTCGCGCCGCCGCGGAAAAAGTCCACCGTACTGATCTTGTAATGATATTCTATTCCAAACATCTCGGAAACCTTCATCGATAAGCGATTTTTGATATCATTCATATGCGCTTCCAGCATGCGCGGATTGCTCTTAAAATCTTCAGCAAACTCCGCTGCCTCCCGCTTAACCTCGATAAAATACTCGTTGAGTTCTTTAAACTTCGCGTCAAATTCCACCATAGACATCTTCAGCGCAGTCCGATACAGCACAATCTGCGACAATGCGCTTTCGATGATATCGCGCATTTTGAGTTTAGAAGACGTTTCAATAATCTCTCTGACCGTCGTACGGCAGTCCCGCTCGATGACAGTCTTGAGTTCTTCAACGCCCGCACCGCTGCGCGCGCTGACCGGAAACAGCTGAATCTCTGAAACGCCCATCAGCTTGCAGATCAGCTTGCGGCAGTAATGCAGATAATCCGCGAGATCCGCTTCCTCAATTGTATCAATCTTGTTGACAGCGAAATAGAACTTAGACGCGAACTCTTTGGCATTCTGCAGGAAATCAATCTCGATCTGGTTAATCGGGCTGTCCACCGAAAGCATAAAAATCACAGCGTCACTTTCCTTGACATAGGAATACGCCGCGTCCGAATTTTTCTGATGCACGGAACCGACACCCGGCGTATCGACAAACGTCAGACCCTTTTGCAGGAACGGGGACGGACAGTACAGTTCCACCTCCGAAACGCCTAGATGATTGTCGCTGTTTTCCTGTTCGTTGATGTAGGCGGACATTTCGTCAAAACCGATTTCCTTGACGATACCGTTGTCAAAGCGCACTGTCGCGGCTTTTTCGCCATATTCAATCGTCGTTACGACCGCTGTGACCGGCACAATGCCGACCGGAAGAATCTTCTCCTCCAAAATCGCGTTGACCAATGTACTTTTGCCGCGCTTGAACTGCCCGATAACGGAGACCGTAATTTTCTGGTTTTCCAGTTTATCGCGAAGCTCCTCCGCGCGCGCAAGCTCGCCCTTCGTAATCTCATACTTGCCGAAAATTTCGCAAGCCTCTTTCACTACCTCTGCGATCGGCCGTTTTTCCTGCTTCTTCGCGGGCTGCACCTTCAGACAGGTTAGTTGGCAGCCGTTCTTTGCGTCCGGACAGCCGATACAATTTTTACTCTTATATGTCATATTTTTCTCCTCGCTGCATGGTTAAATTGCTGTATTCCTGCTCCACCGCGCAAGCTAGGCCTGCTGATAAAATCGACAAGCCGCGCATGCGGGATCCTGCGCACGCTTTTCTTCGTCGCAGTACAGCGGTTTTAAAATCAAATTTGGTCTGAGCTTATCGCCGGAAAGCGATTTGAGCGCCGCGATTTCACACAATGTTCCGACAAACTCCGTATGCTGCCCCGCTTTGACACTGCGCATGGTTTCGCGGTAAAGCTTCGGCATATCGCGGTGCGCGAATGACGGGTCGTATTCATAAAATTCCTCAAAGATTGGAAGTTCCACCGGATTGTACAAAGGACAAAACAACATGCACGCATTGCACTTATTACATCCATTTTCATCAACACGCGGCAGCCTCTTGCTTCTGTCCGCCTCAGCTTCCTCCATCTTGACACATACATATTTGCAGGCGACTACACATGCCGCGCAGCCGTTGCATAATTCGATTCTCTCTCTTAACTGCATCTTTATCTCCTCCTTAAACGCAGGCAGCGCGATACGCGGAATACGCCGCGAAACCCGCGATAGCTTTCGTCAAAAAGACAACACTATTACTATACTATATTCCGCGAGAAGTTGCAAGCGTGATCGACGCGCGAACATGGTTATCGGCAAATCAAGATTTAGAAGAAACGGAGCAGGTACAAACCTGCTCCGGACATAATGACAAGATAGGCAAGCTGCAGATAAAGAGATTTACCGCGGCTTGCCCATACGTTCTAAAGTTTTTCAATTTCGGCAGCGGAGAGTCCTGTCGCTTACGCCAGCGCGCTGACGCCGTAGGTCAGGCTGGTCACAATGATGCCGGCGATGGCGACACCGGCAGCAATGGCCGGAAAAGCGCGCTTAAGCTGCATATCCAGCATGGCAGCGACGAGCGCGCCGGACCACGCCCCCGTTCCGGGCAGCGGTATCGCTACAAAGATCATCAACCCCCAAAATTCGTAGCGCAGCACCTGCGCTTTTTTGCTCTCGGCTTTTTGTTCAAAATGTTTGACAACCTTGGCCAAACGCTCGCTTTTGCTCTGCATCCACTTAAAAATTTTGCGGATAAAAACGATAATGAACGGAATCGGCACCAGATTGCCGATCACCGCGGTCAATAAAGCGATCTTGATGTCCAGTCCGGCGATTACACCTGCCGGAATCGCCGCTCGCAGTTCCAGCACCGGAACCATCGAAATCAAAAATGTCATCAGTATACTGCCAAAGGTTGTTCCCTCAAGTGCTTCCATTCTCTGTCCCCTTTTTCGTTTGATTCCTTTTCAAAAGTGCGCCCGCACAGGAGCGCACTTTCATTTTTCGTTTTGACAGCCTTACGGCTTCGTTTTTTGGCACGTCCACGCGTCTGATTCGCGCCGTACCCGCTTTTGGCACGTCCACGCGTCTGATTCGCGCCGCGCCAGCTTTTGGCACGTCCACGCCTTATTCGCCCTGCGCTTCCTCGGCTCTGACCGCTGCCTGTGCCGCCGCCAGTCTTGCGATCGGTACGCGGAACGGAGAGCAGGATACATAATGCAGACCAATCCGGTGGCAAAAGGCAATCGTCTTGGGATCACCGCCATGCTCGCCGCAAATGCCGAGCTTGAGCTTCGGTCTGGTCTGCCTGCCCAGCTTCACTGCCATTTCGAGCAGCTTGCCGACACCGACCGTATCCAAAGTGCGGAATGGGTCCGCCTCCAAAATATCCTTCTGCATGTAGGTTTCAATCATCTTGCCGGTATCGTCTCTCGACAAACCGAAGGTCATCTGCGTTAAGTCGTTCGTGCCGAAGGAGAAAAACTCTGCGTCTTTGGCGATCTCGTCCGCGGTGAGAGCCGCTCGCGGAGTTTCTACCATCGTTCCGATTAAATAGTCCAGCGAGATGCCGGACTCGCGGATGCAGTCCTCTGCCGTCCGCGTAACGATATGCTTTACATATTTAAGCTCTGCTTCGCTGTTCACGAGCGGGATCATAATCTCCGGCACTAGCTCCGCGCCGGTTTCCTTTTTTACCTCCAGCGCGGCACCGATGATAGCTTCCGTCTGCATGACCGCGATAGCCGGAGAAGTGACCGCTAAGCGGCAGCCTCTGTTTCCGAGCATCGGATTGATCTCATGCAGCTCCGTCACCTTCGCCGCGATTTTTTTTGCGCTGACGCCCATCAGGGCCGCAACCTCCGCGATTTCCTCCTGCGTCTGCGGCAGGAATTCATGCAGCGGCGGGTCGAGCAGACGAATCGTCACCGGTCTGTCCCCCATCTCGAGGAATATCTCCTTAAAATCCTGCTGCTGCAGCGGACGGATGACCTCCAGCGCCTCCAACTCCTCCTCCGGCGTATCTGCCAGAATCATGCGGCGAATCGCCGGAATGCGCGCTTCGTCAAAAAACATATGCTCGGTACGGCAAAGTCCGATCCCCTCCGCGCCGAAATCCAAGGCCTGCCGCGCGTCGCGCGGATTATCGGCATTGGCTCTGATCTTCAGCTCGCGTAATTCATCCGCCCATTCCATAATGGTTTCAAAATCACCGGACAGTGTCGGCGTTTTGGTTCGGATTCTGCCTTCATAGACCTCTCCGGTACTGCCGTTGATGGATAAATAGTCTCCCGCTCGGTATTCCTTGCCGTCAGCGGTTGTCAATACCCGCGCGCCTTCATTCACGCGAATAGAGGAACAGCCCGCCACGCAGCATTTTCCCATACCGCGCGCAACCACCGCCGCATGGCTTGTCATGCCGCCGCGGGCAGTCAAAATGCCCTCCGCGATGACCATGCCTGCCAGATCCTCCGGTGAGGTTTCCTCCCGCGCCAAAAGTACCTTCTGTCCCTTGGCGGCAGCTGCCGCAGCCTCCTCCGCGGTAAAGCAGAGTCTGCCGCAGCCCGCACCCGGTGAGGCTGCGAGCCCTTTGGCAATCACTTGTGCCGCCGCAAGCTCCGCGGGGTCAAAGGTCGGATGCAGCAGCTGGTCGATCTGCTGAGGCTCAATCCGCGTGACCGCGGTTTTTTTGTCGATCATTCCCTCGCGCACCATATCAACGGCAATTTTCACTGCTGCCTGCGCGGTGCGCTTGCCGCTTCGGGTCTGCAGCATATACAGTTTATTGTTCTCGATTGTGAACTCCATGTCCTGCATGTCTTTATAGTGCTTTTCCAGAAGTTCCGCGATCTTGACAAAACTCTTATAGGCATCAGGAAACGCCTCCGCCATCTTTTCAATGCCCTGCGGCGTGCGAATGCCGGCAACGACATCCTCTCCCTGCGCGTTGACTAAAAATTCGCCGTAAATCTCGTTGGCACCGGTTGCCGGATTCCTGGTAAAGGCAACTCCGGTACCGGAATGCTCCCCCATATTGCCGAATACCATCGACTGTACGTTGACAGCGGTACCGATGCTGGAGGGAATATCGTTCAGCTTGCGATAGAGTACCGCGCGGTCGTTATTCCAGGAGCGAAAGACCGCTTGAATAGCCGCCAGCAGCTGTTCCTTCGGATCCTGTGGGAAAGCTTTGCCGCTCTCTGTCTCCACGAGCTGTTGATACGCGCAAATGACGGCTTCCAGATCTTCGCTCGTCGACGTCATAGATCACATGGGCTTTTTTCTTCTGCTCATCAAAGATCGCGTCGAATTTTGCCTTGGGAATTCCCAAAACCACATCGCCGAACATTTGTATGAAACGACGGTAGCTGTCTAGCGCGAACCTTCTGCTTCCGGTCAGCGCGGCCAGTCCCTCGATGCTCTCATCGTTCAGTCCCAGATTCAAAATGGTATCCATCATACCGGGCATCGAGACCGCGGCGCCCGAGCGCACAGAAACAAGCAGCGGATTTTCCTTGCTGCCAAAGGTCTTGCCGGTGACATGCTCCAGATCTTGAATTTTTTCTGTGATAGCGGTGCAGATATCCTCCGCGATGGTCTGATCCTCCTCATAATAGCGGCCGCACGCCTCCGTCGTTACGGTAAAGCCAAACGGAACGGGCAGCCCGATCCTGCTCATTTCCGCAAGATTCGCGCCCTTGCCGCCGAGCAGCTCACGCATATCCTTCGCGCCTTCATTGAATGAGTAGACGTATTTTTTCATACTCCTCCACTTCCGTCACTAAAATGACAATCTCTCCTCGATATAGGAACGCACCTCCGCGACCGGAATTCTCACCTGTTCCATCGTGTCTCTGTCACGAATGGTCACGCAGCCGTCAACCTCTGTATCAAAGTCCACACAGATGCAGAACGGCGTTCCGATTTCATCTTCTCTTCTGTACCGTTTGCCGATGGAGCCGGCCGCGTCGTAGTCAACCATGAAGTGCTTGGAAAGTTCCTCGTGAATCGGCTCCGCGATCGGCGCCAGCTTCTTAGCCAGCGGCAGCACAGCAGCCTTGAACGGCGCCAGCGCCGGATGGAATTTCATCACTACGCGCACGTCCTCTTTGCCGTTCGCGTCGGTCAGAACTTCCTCGTGGTAAGCGTTGCACAGGAATGCCAGCACGCTTCTCTCCACGCCCAGCGACGGTTCGATAACATAAGGGATATAGTGTTCATTCTTATCCTGGTCAAAATAGGTCAGGTCCTGTCCGGAGGTGTTCTGATGCTGGGTCAGGTCGTAATCGGTACGGTCCGCGACACCCCAAAGCTCACCCCAACCGAATGGGAACTTGAATTCAAAGTCTGTCGTTGCCTTGGAGTAGAAGCAGAGTTCTTCCGGACTGTGATCACGCAGGCGGAGATTTTCGTCCTTGATGCCTAAGGAAAGCAGCCAGTTGTGACAGAAGCTTCTCCAATAGTCAAACCATTCCAAATCCGTCCCCGGTTCGCAGAAGAATTCCAGCTCCATCTGCTCGAATTCACGCACACGGAAAATGAAGTTGCCCGGTGTGATCTCGTTGCGGAAGGACTTTCCAATCTGGCCGATGCCGAACGGAACCTTCTTGCGGGAAGTTCTCTGAACATTCTTAAAATTGACGAAGATCCCCTGCGCGGTTTCCGGACGCAGATATAATTCGGATTTGGAATCCTCGGTTACGCCCTGAAACGTCTTGAACATCAGATTGAACTGGCGGATACCCGTAAAATCGGTCTTGCCGCAGTCCGGACAAGGGATGTTATGCTCAGCGATGTATTTTTCGAGTTCTTCGTTGCTCCAACCGTCCACGACGATCTCCGGCATGCCGTTTGCCGCGTGAAAATCCTCGATCAGCTTATCCGCGCGGAATCTGGACTTGCACGCCTTGCAGTCTACCAGCGGGTCGGAGAATCCGCCCACGTGACCGGATGCCACCCAGGTCTGCGGGTTCATCAGAATCGCCGCGTCGAGGCCGACATTGTACTTGGACTCCTGCACGAATTTTCTCCACCAGGCGTTCTTGACGTTCTTTTTCAATTCCGCGCCCAGCGGACCGTAATCCCATGTATTGGCCAGACCGCCGTAAATCTCGGAACCCGGATAGACAAACCCTCTGTTCTTCGCGAGGGCAACGATTTTTTCCATTGTAACTTCTCTGTTTACATCGCTCATGTTTTCTAAACCTACCTATTCTTTTTGTTCATTCTTTTGATTTTTATTCTTCCGAAGCGTCGCTTTTGGCGGTATCCGCAGGGTCCGCAGACGCTTTGTCCTCGGTCTTTGTCTCAGCTTCCGCCGGCGCGGACTCTTCCTTTTTTTGCGCTTCGGTTTCTTCTTTTTTCTTTCCCGCGAAAATGCTCCAGAAGCCGTTTTTCTCCTTGATCTTGTCGGAAGCTTCCCTTGCTTCGTCCGCGACCTCCGTCAGCGTCTCGCTGAGCTGCTCCGCCGCGTCTCCGGCTTTTTTCGCCGCGGTCGCGGCCATATCTCCGGCTGCGTCGCTGATGTGATCACAGAAATCTTCTACCTTTTCGCAGAATTCCTCCCACTCCTCATCGTCGTCGTCCGCTTCCTCCGCGCACGCTTCTTTTTTTGCCTTGAATTCATTGTATTTATCCGCTGCCGCGTCCTTGATTTTGTCATAGGTGCCCGCGACCTCCGAGGCGACATTATTGGCAACAATCGGCGCTTTTTCCTTGACGTTGTTCACGACATCGGTGCCTTTCGCCATCATACCGTCGAATACGACAGAGCCTTTTTCCTTCATATCGCTGGCAAAGTTCTCCGCCTTGCCGCTTACGTCGATATGCTTGCCGTCTGTGGTGGTCAGCGTAATTTTGCAGCTGAAGCCAAACGCCGCGATTGCTGCGGCGATCATGCCCCAAGGCGCCACAATCGCGCCTACCACGCCGACATTGACCGGAACGTTGACGATCGTTGTATCGCCCTTTTGCACCGTAATCTTGGAAATGTTCCCCTTTCTGACGAAATCCTTGATCTTCGCTACGGTCTCCGCCGCGAAAGCGTTCGCCTTCGCGCCCGGCTTTACATCAACGGTTTCCTCGATGGCGATAATCGCGTCAACGACGCTGCCGTCCGCGGCTTCAAGCGCTTCTTTCGCTTCCTTGTAGGATACGCCGGTTCTGTCCTTGACCAGTTCGATTTTTTCCAATGTGATTTCCATTTGAATACCTCCTTAATCAATCTTGCCCATATAGCAAAAATACTTCGCTTTTGAGCTTTTCCACGCCAAAATGATAGGCAAGCCAGCTTCTCAGAATGGCATGAAGCTTTTTTAATATTTCATCCTCCAAAGCGATTCCCTGGAACGCTCGGAAGGATTCTTTTTGGAAATACTTTAATATATTTACTATATCAAAATTCGTGTCATAAATCAATGTTTCTTTGTCTGTCTTCCGCGTCAGCTGCCGCGCGCAGTCCGCGCAGATCATGCCGCCCTCTTCGACGCTGAAATATCGGTTCGCTCCTGCCTTGCCGCAGACGCTGCAGGCTTCGAGCCGCGGCATGGTGCCGAGCAAGTCGATGGCCTTGACGATATAGGCCTCGACCAGCGTTTCCTGCTTACGGCCGCGTTTTTCGAGCGCGTCGAGAAATTCCAAAAGCAGGCGGAACAGCGCAGGCTGCGGCAGTTCGTCCGCCAGGAGTTTTTCGGTCAGCTCCAGCACATAAGAGGCCGCCATATATTTGTCCAGATCCTCTCCGATGCCGTAGTAGCTCTTGATGACCTGCCCGCGGTTCAGATTATAGCTTTCGCGCCCCTTGAACAGCTCGTATCTTCCATAGCTAAACGGTCGCTGCGGCAGCGCGGACTTATTCTTGCCGCTCTCCGTCAGATTGCTGCCAACGCTGATCTTGCCGTATTTCTGTGAGAACAGGAGCAGCATGCGCCTGCCGTTGACGGTCTTGACCTGCCGCAGAACGATGGCCTCTGTATCCGTAAGCATGTAATCACCTACATTTCCTTATACCCGAAATTCGACAATGCAAAATCGGAATCCCGCCAGTTTTCCTTGATCTTGACCCAAAGCTCAAGATACACCTTCGTGCCGAGCAGCGCCTCGATCTCCAGACGCGCGCTCTTGCCGATGCCCTTGAGCTTGCAAGGGAGCTGGACATAGCAGTGATGAGCACCTCCCTTACTCTGTATGAAGCCTGCGGCAAGCTTTATGCTTTAGGGCTTCCGGGCAAAAACACATTATAACCCAGTATTTTTACAAACAGCTATTGAAATCCGCAACAGGATTAATGGAGGCAGCCGTGAGCCGAATGCTTTACAGCGAAACCTACCCTGTACAAAAGGGAGATTTTGTACGCGCAGGCGAAGCCAGCGCACGGATCAAACGTGCGCTGCGTCAGCTCGGAGTGGATTCCGACAAGCTGCGCCGCGCTTCCGTCGCCGCCTACGAAAGCGAAATCAACCTTATAATTCACTCTTTGGGCGCCGCCTGACGAGAAACGCCTATTTTGCCTAGCACCTTCCACCCCTCGCCTACCCCACAAACATTTGACGAGAAACGACATCCCTGTCAAACACCTTCAAATATCGTCAAGTCCATTGCCGCTTGATGAGAAACGCTCCCCCTCTCCTCCCCTTTCCAAATTATGTCCTCTCTCCCTTCTTCCTCCAAACTTTTCCGAAAAAGTGGAACACAATCTCATACTCCGGCCGTGAAAACGCCACATTCCGGTGCTATCCTACATGCCGTTTCTAACACTTGCTTTGCTCGCAGTGTCAAGTC
>URWB01000015.1 GCA_900551415.1 uncultured Eubacteriales bacterium | reverse complement strand
GTTAAACTCGGTGCGTTGTAGTAATACAGGGTGCTAAGCGAGTGGATAAAGTAACGCCGGGCACGACAGCAAGAAACGGTGGAGAGAACGGTGCCTGCAGGTAAGAAAAACAGAAAAAAAGAAAAATATTTTTGCGATAAGGCTTGACAGCGCACACAAAAAGTGATATTGTCTTAGGTGCTTAGGACAACATGCAAAACAAAAAGGGAAGATAACATGCGGCGCGCAAGGATAAAAGGCGCGTGGCGCAGCGCGAAGGGCAGGCAGAGCAGGAAGCTTGCCCGCGCAGCGAGAATGAAAGCTGACAAAGCTGACAAAGCGGACAAAGCTGACAAAGCTGACAAGTCGGCAAGTCGCGGGAAGCCGCATGCAGGACGCGCAAGGAGTGAAAAAGCAAACAAGGGGGTGAGAACATGGATTGGGATCTGGACGACAGCAGATCGATTTATCCGCAGCTGAAGGAACTGATCAAGCGTGGCATCATCACAGGGGAGTACGCGCCGGGGAGCGCGTTTCCGACGGTACGGGAGCTGGCGAGTGACGCGGGAGTCAATCGCAATACCATGCAGCGCGCGATGGCGGAGTTGGAAAACGAAGGGCTTCTGATCACCAATCGGACGGCAGGGCGTACGGTAACGACCGATTTGTCGCTGATTGAGCAGATGCGTCGGGAACTGGCAGAGCAGCAGGTGGATACCTTCCTGCAGGAGATGAGATTGCTGGGATACAGCCTGCAAGGGGCATTGGCAGAAGTCGCGGCGCGGATAGGGGCGGCGGCGCGCGCGAGCAGTGAGACGCGCATCGGCAGTACAGTGTCTGCAAGCAACGTAAGCAGCGCAGATTGTGGAGACGATATGCGTCATACAGACGATGCTGATACTGCAAGCACTGCAGATGCTGTGGGCGCTGCAGAAACAGCGGACGCTTCGGATGAGGCAGAGGGTAAAAATGAGGAAACGAAAGGGGATTATGACATATGAAATCGGAAATTTTAGTACAATGTGAACATCTGACCAAGATCTTTCCGGGGAAGAAGGCTCTGGACGATGTGAATCTCAAGATCGGCAGGGGCAAGGTAGTCGGGTTGCTCGGGCCAAACGGCTCCGGCAAGACAACCCTGATCAAGATCTTGAATGGGCTGCTGCAGCCGAACTTTGGAAGCGTGATGATCGACGCGACACCGATCGGAACCTACACCAAGTCGCAGGTCAGCTATCTGCCGGACAAAAACTATTTTGCCGACTGGATGACGGTCAAGGACATCTTTGACCTGTTCAGTGACTTTTACGCGGACTTTGACAGGCAGAAAGCGCTTCACATGTGTGATTCGCTAGGCATTGGAGAGGGCGACCGCATCAAGAGTATGTCCAAGGGCACCAAGGAAAAGGTGCAGCTCATTTTGGTGATGAGCCGCAACGCCCAGCTGTATCTTTTGGATGAGCCGATCGCGGGGGTCGATCCGGCAGCTAGAGATTATATCATGGGTACGATCATCAACAATTACGCAGATAACGCGACAGTCGTCATCTCGACGCATCTGATCGCAGACATCGAGAGAGTGCTGGACGAGGTGATTTTCTTAAAAGACGGGAGGATCGTCAGACACGAGACGGTTGATGAGCTGAAAGCACAGGAAGGAAAATCTGTAGATGAGGTATTTCGTGAGGAATTCAGAATGGGGGAAGTAAGATGACAGGGAAATTGATGAAGTACGAGTTTCGTTCGGTCTTTAAGCAGATCGGGGTGATTTGGGCGGCACTGCCTGCTGTGGCGATTTTGACGAGCTTTACGGGCTGGATTTACGCGAGGTCGGCGCTGGCGCAGGAAAACGATCAGCTCCTTGGGGCGCTGCTGTCAAGAATACCGATGTTCCTGTATGTGGGACTTTTTATCGCCCTGGTGGTTGCGACACTGTTTGTCGTTGTGATGCGGTTCTACAAAGGGCTGCTCAAGGAAGAGGGGTATCTGATGCATACGCTGCCGGTCAAGGAATGGCAGCTGATCGCGTCGAAGGGCGTGACCGCAACGGTGACGGTACTGATCAGCATGGTGCTGGCGGCGGTGTCCATCGTTCTGCTGAATCTGGTCGGTAATCTATCCGGAATCGGGGAACTGTTTCAAGCTGTAGGGGAGGCATGCCGGAAGCATCCGGAGAGTTTCCTGTACGCCTTGGAAGCCCTGCTCGTGGTACTTGCCGGCATCATGACAGAAGTTTATAAAATTTACACATCGCTTTCTATCGGGCAGCTCATGGCGAAGCATCGGATGATTTGGAGTGTCGCGGCGTACATCGGCATCGGGGTCGTGCTTACCCTGCTTGGGTCGATTCTGCTGACCGCGTTCGGACATCCAATCGTGGTGATTTCAGACCGGATCTTTACCGATTTTTCCTACCGGCAGATCGTCCAGACCGTTTTGGGCACAGCGTTTGTGTACTTCGCGGTGCAGATCGCGATCTTCCATGTGGTCAGCGAACGGATTCTCAGCCTGAAGCTGAATCTGGAGTAGGTGTACGGAAAGAAGCGCGGGCCGCTTTGCAGTGTGAGAGGCTGCACGCGGCATGCGAACCATGTAAGCAGGCGTCCGCTTCTCGACGCAGGGGCTATGCAGATAGGCATCAGGCCCGCGGGCAGCGAATACGAAGTTAGCCATGCACATGCGGCCGGCTTGTGCTTGTGACCGCAGTGCGGATCGCAACGTGAATCGCCGCAAAAACAGCCAGGACTGCGGTGCTCGTCAGGGCCGCGTCGGCATCGCGGCGCTAGCGTTCGTGGCTGCAGTGCGGGTCGTGGGCAGCGTGGCAATGTGCGCAGCCGCAGCCGGCACCGTGCATCTTGTGCTCGATGTGGATGAAAGCGATGTCGATGATATCGACGACATGCTGGTCGTCCAGCGAATAGAACATATTTTTACCATCTCGGCGGCTTTTGACCAGACCTTCGCTCTTTAAGAGACGAAGCTGGTGGGAGACCGCCGATTTTGTCATTTCGACCTCAGCAGCGATGTCGTTGACGCAAAGCTCGCCGCCGGCGATGGTACATAAGATTTTCATACGGGTCTCATCGCCGACCACGCGGAAAAATTCGGCGGCCTTACTGATGAGTTCTTTGGAAATGTGCGACATAGTTCTCCTTCTTTGTTAGCATAGATGGCATTGGCATAGCTGCGCGTGCCGCAAAGCCTCACGCATCCCGCGCTGCAGCGTAAAGCTGCGCATCACAGCGCGGAAGCCCTGGCGGCCATATTAAGAAAGGTAGCAGTGCAGACAGCCAGCTTCTTGCCGGTGGTTTTGGAGGTCAGTACGGCCTCCGCATGCACGAGGGTCTGTCCGGCGGCAATGATCCTGGCTTCCGCGCGGATGGTATCGCCGGGCTGACCGGGGCGCAGGAAGTGCACCTGCAGGTCGACCGTCGGTGCCCAGCCGCCGACAAAAGCGGCGACAGTGATTCCCGCGGCATGGTCGAGCATGGTGGACAAAATTCCGCCGTGCAGGATGCCGACTCGGTTCATTTCCCAGTCTTTGACGTCATACTCGATCACAACGCTCTGCGCGTCCATGTCATAACTGAGATAGCGCGGCGCCATCATGCCGTTGACGATATGCGGGTTGTTGCGGTTTTCTTCTTCCAACAGGCGGAAGGTCGCTTCAACCTCCGCCCGGTCAGTACATAAAACAGAGTGGCTCATGAATATCAGAAATCCTTTCGTTTTTTGTTTCGATGCGTGCTGCATACGCGGAGGCTGTGCATCAGCGCATGGCAGCCTTGCTATACCTGTGCAGCCTTTCCGCGTTCGTAGTAACGCTGCATTTCCTCCTTCGGCACCATGCTGCCGCCGGTCGCCCAGAGGATGTGTACGGCGTTTGCCATACTGTCTGTCAGGTCTTTGACCGCAAGATAATCTGACGCCTGCTGCACAAGCGCAGGACCCGGAAACGACGCACAGGAGGAAGGCTCGATATACAGATTTTCACTGTCTGCCAGTGCAGTAAGGTACGGATATAGTTTGGCATCATCCACCGTATAGCAGCCGTCGAGCAGGGTTTCCATGATGCTGCCGACCAGACCGGAGGCTCTGCCGACTGCGAGCCCGTCGGCATCGGTGATGCCGTCCACACCGATATCCGCGCAGCTGATTTGGTTATGCAGACCGGTGATCAAACCGAGTGTCATGCAAGGCGCATGGGTTGGCTCCGCAAAAAAGACATGGACATACGGACCGAAGACTTCCTTAAGCCCGAAAGTCACGCCGCCCGGCGCGCCGCCGACACCACAAGGAATGTAGACGAAGACCG
Organism: uncultured Eubacteriales bacterium; assembly: GCA_900551415.1. Classification (GTDB taxonomy): domain Bacteria; phylum Bacillota; class Clostridia; order Peptostreptococcales; family Anaerovoracaceae; genus CAG-238. The sequence continues at coordinate 21,923 of URWB01000015.1, read as the reverse complement.
GATGTGCCGCGTTCGGATGGATGCCAGCCTTTTCAAATTGACCGATCAGGCGCTTGACGCTGACCGCGTAGCCGAGAAACAGATCCGCGGAGTTTTCATCATCGACAAAGTGACAGCGCGGGTCATCCGCTGCTTCGCGGCGTCCCTGCGCGACCGCGACCTGATAGTCGCTTGGGTATTCGATTACCGTCACGCCTTTGCTGCGCAGGAGGTCTTTTTTCCACTGACGCGCGTCCGCAGACATGTGCACAGTGACTTGAAAACCGAGTTTCGCGCTGATGATGCCGATCGAAAGTCCGAGGTTGCCGGTGGAACCGACCGCGACAGAGTACTGCGAGAAAAGGTCACGGAAGCGCTCTTCGGTGAGGATTGCGTAATTATCATCTAAATGCAGCATACCCTTTTCGAGCGCAATTTTTTCGGCAAATTTGAGGACCTCATAGATGCCGCCGCGCGCCTTGATCGAGCCGGAGACCGGCAGATCGCTGTCGCGCTTGAGGAAAAGCCGACCACCAAACTTATCGGTCATTTTGACAAGGCGTTCCTTCATGCGCGGAATTTCGGTCAGTTCGGATTCAATGATGCCGCCGGATTTGGAGGTTTCCGGAAAAGCCGCCGCGATATATGGTGCAAAGCGTTGCAATCTTGCCTCAGCGTCCTCGATGTCTGCCATCGTGAACGGCAGCTTGGCAGGCTGATCACTCTGCGGGTTGATCCAGAAAATTTCCTTGCAGTCCGCCATATCGCGGATGACAGGCTTTTCTTTGATGAGTTGGTTGATGTCCATGAGATGGTCTCCTTTCTGTTGCGCTGCGGTGTATGCGCTTTGAGTGTGCGTACACGAGACAGGGCGGTGAAGTTTTAAATGCCGTTTGGGCGGTTCAGAAGCGGTCGCTGTAGTTGAGCAGCTCACGCAGATGCCCACCCTTGGCCTTCGGCTTTTTTTTAGGATGCGCGGGAGCGATGCCTGCCGCGTCCGCTGCCGGATTCGCATCTGCTGTGCCTGCCGCGCCCGCTGCCGGATTCGCATCTGCTGTGCCTGCCGCGCCCGCTGCCAAATTCGCATCTGTTTTGCCTGCCGCGCCCGCTGCCAGATTCGCGTCTGTTGTGCCTGCAGCGCCGGACAAAGCAGCTACGCGGCTTCCGCCGGTTTCTGCCATGAAATCTTCATACCGGTAGATCTTGCCCCAAACACCTTCTTCGTCGGTGATCAGCAGGCCGAAGGTGCCGCCGGAGCCGTCGCGCGGTCGGGAGAGGCTGCCGGGGTTCATCAGGTACACATCATCGACCTGCGTGTAGACAGCACGATGCGTGTGTCCGAACAAAGCACCGACGCAGTCATTTTCGAGAGCCTTGTAATAGAGGTTCTGCATGCTGAGGTCAACGTTCTGCATGTGACCGTGGGTGATGAGGAAATTGCCAGCCTCGGTTTCGAGGATTGAGAAGTCGGTATCCTCAAAGCCGCCGTCGCAGTTGCCGCGGACCGAAGCTACCGGCACACCGAGGCGCATGCGAATCTCCTCGGCATCTTTGCAGTAATCGCCGCAGTGGACGATGTAGTCCACCGGGTTTTGTTTTGTGAGTTTGCGATACACTTCGTAGACACGGTCGCAAACACCATGGGTATCGCTGATTACGAGTATGCGCATAAATTCTTCCTTTGCTTTCTTTATAATTATAACCTTTATCATGAAGGCGCGAATATCGCTGTGCTTTCTCAAAACGTTTCGGAGACACAAGGGGTGTACCTGCTTGCGTATCGCCGCTTGCTCCTGCCGCGTGTTTTTATCCGGAGCTTTTGACGCGTAGTTTGCCTGGGATTTTAGGGCTGAACAAGGGAAAGTTCCCATTTTCGACTTTTTTGCTCAAAAAGATGTCATGCATCTCTTTGCCTGCTGTCGTAAAGAGGACGTATCTGGATGAGATGAAAAATATACCCATGGAATGTTCTGTAAAATTGTATCTGATAACAATTTTGCTGTAAATTCTTTGAGATATCATCCAAAAATCGAGCAGCTCGCCTTCTGTGCCGCGCGCAAAAGGTGAAGGCACTGCGATTGCGTTACATCTTTACGCGCTTTTTGAGCCAAAAAGCGCCGCGCGCATGAGGAGAAGCAATCCAAGGCAGCCAGAGTGCCGCGCGCGTGAGAAGAAGCGATCCAAGGCAGCCGGAGCGCCGCGCGCGTTCGACCCTCGCACGATGTGTTTCCCTACGGGCGTGCGCAGGGAATTTACGACAGGCAAAATTCCATCTGGACCGGGTTGTGATCGGAGTACGCGAACTGGGTATCGACGACGCGGTTTGTCAGTACGGTGACATTGTCCGAAACGAGGAAGCCGTCGAGGGTGACCTGGAAGTTCGTCTGCGGGTCCCAAGGGGCGTCCGCGTTGCGGCAGCTCGGCACCGGATTGTTCGGGTCGAGCGGCGCGATCAGACGAAAGCCGTCCGGGATGTCCTCCGTCGGCAGCGGCTGTGCCCAGGAGTATGCCTCCCCGCTGACCCCAAAGATCTCCGGACTGTTGCCCAAAAGGTCTTTGTTGAAGTCCCCGCCGCAGATGACGTAATTGCCTGCTTCATATTCTTTGACCATGTCATCGTAGAGCATGGCAAGCTGCTGATCAGCGATGGTCGGGTCGGTCGTATAAGCAGAAAGATGCAGATTGATCAAAATCAATTCCTTACCGTTCGTGGCAGGCAGACGGTTGACGCAGTAGCAGCGGTCAAGATCGAGCACCTTCGCGATGTCAGTCTGGATCGGCAGGCTGCGGCGCAGGGCCGAGGTAATCGCGTAATTGCTGAAAGTCTGCAGACCCGCTTTGGACGCGCCGTGCGGCTCCAAAATCGGATAGAACAGATACGGCGAGTCGTAGTTGATGGCAAAGGTCCAGTATTTCGTATGGTCTGCGTCCAGACTGCGGACCAGCATGGCACGCTCGTCAACCTGATAGGAACGCGTCGCGGCGATGTCAACTTCCTGGATCAGCGAAAAATCTGTATCAAAATCCGCGAGTTCCTGTCCGATGGCGGTGAGATTTTCTACGACGGCAGACTCACTGAACGCGCGCGAATATTTTCCCCCGTCCATGAAGAAACTATAGTCGTCGGTGTAAGCACCGAAGCCGATGTTCCATGAAGTGAGTGAAAGCGTCTCGCCAATCGGTATTTGCGCGGTTTGCGGCTGTGATGCCTGTGGAGTCTGAACATCCTGCGCCGCGGTTTGCTCCGGCCGGTTGACCTTGAGCGTGAGGTTATCCTCGATGCGGTCGTAGCTGGCAAAGACGTAGATGACATAGCCAAGGACGACAAGCACCAGAACCAGCAGCACAAGAAGCAATATTTTGAATGGTTTTTTCATAAAAAATCCCTCCGAAAATGTGAACTGATATTACTTCCTATTTTATCACAATCGCAGCTTTTATCCAAGAATGATTTATGTTATACTAAAAAAAGAACAGCCGCGCAGCGCGGCGGGCAGAAAGAGTTACGACAACAGGAGGCAGAATGGCATTTACGCATTTACATGTACATACCGAATACAGTCTGCTGGACGGGGCGGCGCGCATCCGGGACGTGGTCGCGCGCGCCAGGGAGCTGGGCATGGAGAGTCTGGCAATCACCGACCATGGGGTGATGTTCGGCGCGGTCGATTTCTATAAAGAATGTAAGAAGCAGGGGATTAAGCCGATCATCGGCTGCGAGGTCTATACGGCGGCGCGGCGGATGACCGACAAGGAATCCGACAAGGATAAGGGACAGGGGCACCTGATTTTGCTTGCCAAAAATGAGACGGGGTACAAGAACCTGATCAAGATCGTATCCGAGGGCTTTATCCGCGGATTCTACTATAAGCCGCGCATCGACAAGGAGGTGCTGCGGGCGCACAGCGAGGGCATCATTTCGCTTTCGGGCTGTCTGGCGGGCAACGTGCAGCATCGGCTTCTGAACGGAGATTACGCGGGCGCGAAAGCCGAAGCCGAAGAGCTTTTGGAGATCTTCGGCGCGGGGAATTTTTATCTGGAGCTGCAGGATCAGCATCTGGAGGAGGAACGCGCGATCTATGACGATATGCTGAAGCTCTCGCGGGAGCTTTCGATCCCGCTGGCAGCGACCAACGACGTGCATTATGTGCGGCGGGAGGACGCCAAGGCGCATGACGTGCTGCTGGCGATTCAGACAGCGACGACGCTCGATGACGAGAAGCGGATGCGGTTCCCGAACGATGAGTTCTATCTCAAGAGCGAGGCGGAGATGCGGGAAATTTTCGCGGCTGTGCCGGAAGCCATCGAGAACACCAACGTGATCGCCGAGGCGTGTGCGTTTGACTTCCGTTTCGGCGAATATCACCTGCCGGAATTCGTGCCGCCGGAGGGCATGACGAACCGCGACTATCTGCGCAAGCTCTGCCATGACGGACTGATTGAGCGTTACGGAGATAATCCGGCGCAGAATCTGATAGACCGTCTGGAGTATGAGCTCGGCACGATTGAGTCGATGGGCTACGTGGAATATTTCCTCATTGTCTGGGATTTTATCAATTACGCGAAGCAAAACAAGATCATGGTCGGGCCGGGGCGCGGCTCGGCGGCGGGTTCGATCGTCGCCTACTGTCTGGCGATCACGGACATCGACCCGATCAAATACAATCTGATCTTTGAACGTTTTCTCAATCCGGAGCGTGTCAGCATGCCGGATATCGACATCGACTTTTGCTATGAGCGCAGGCCGGAGGTCATCGACTACGTGACGCGCAAATACGGTGAGGACCGCGTTTCGCAGATTATCACCTTCGGTACGATGAAAGCCAAGCAGGCGGTGCGCGACGTCGGCAGGGCACTCAGCGTCAGCTATGCCAAGACCGACCAGATCGCCAAGGCAATCCCGTTTGAGCTGGGCATGACGATCGACAAGGCGCTCGCGACCAGTCCGGAACTGGCTGAGATGTACGAGTCCGATGTGGAAACGCGCGAGGTTATCGACATGGCGAAGGCGATCGAGGGTATGCCGCGTCACGCGTCCACGCACGCGGCGGGCGTGGTGATCTCCAAGGCGCCGATCGATGAATATGTACCGCTGTATTTGTCGGATAAGGGCCCGGCGACGCAGTTTACGATGACGACGATCGAGGAGCTGGGGCTGCTCAAAATGGACTTTTTGGGGCTTCGCAACCTGACGGTCATTCGCGACGCGCTCGAGATGATCGAGAAAAATCATGGCGTCAAAATCGATTTTGCGAAGATGGATTACGACGATCCGGGTGTTTACGAAATGATCGCCGCCGGCAATACCGGCGGGGTGTTCCAGCTCGAAAGCGGCGGCATGACGCAGTTTATGAAAAACCTCAAGCCGACCTGCTTTGAGGATATCGTCGCGGGAATCGCGCTTTACCGGCCGGGTCCTATGGATTCGATCCCAAAATATATCGACAACAAAAAGAATCCTGCCCATATCCGTTACGCCTGCCCGGAGCTGGCGCCGATCCTTGACGTTACCTACGGCTGCCTGATCTATCAGGAGCAGGTTATGCAGATCGTGCGCGATCTCGCAGGCTACAGCTACGGCCGCTCGGACCTGGTGCGCCGCGCGATGTCCAAAAAGAAGATGTCCGTCATGCTGGAGGAAAAAGAATATTTCATCAACGGCAAGCTGGACGAAAACGGTGAGGTCGAAATCCCGGGCTGCATCCGTAACGGGATCAGCCGCGAGGCCGCGGAGGCCATCTTCGATGATATGGTCAGCTTCGCGCAGTATGCGTTCAACAAGTCGCACGCGGCGGCTTACGGCGTGGTGGCTTACGAAACGGGCTACCTCAAAAAGCATTATCCGGTCGAGTTCATGGCGGCACTGATGACGAGCGTCATGGGCGATACCGCGCAGATTGCGCGTTACATCCGCAACTGCGGCGACATGGGCATCGAGGTCCTGCCGCCTTGCGTTAACAAGAGTATGAAAAAATTCAGTGTGGAAAACGGTAAGATCCACTTCGGGCTTCTGGGCGTCAAGAACGTGGGCGAGGGCGCGATCGACGCGATGATTCGCGCACGGACCGAAAAAGGCGAGCCACGGGATATTTTCAGTTTTATCAACAATCTGGAGATTTCGCTGGTCAACAAAAAAGCGGTCGAGAGTCTGATCAAGGCAGGCGCGTGTGATTGTCTGTCGGATAACCGCGCGGCAATGCTGGCGATTTACGAAAGCCTCGTCGAGTCTGCGCAGAATACGGCCAAAAAAAATATCGAGGGGCAGATGTCGCTCTTCGATCTGGCGGCGGAGAGCATCCCCGCGGAAGCGAGCGGAGGCAGGTTGCCGGATGTCGCGCCGTTTGACAGAAACATCGAGCTGGAGTTGGAAAAGGAGATGCTTGGCGTCTATCTGACCGATCATCCGCTCAACAGCTATAAGGAAAAAATGCAAAAGGTCAGTACTTTGACCGCGGATGATATCGCGCGTCTTGCTGCCGGGGAAACCGGACTGCAGGAGGGCAGCGATGAGATTGCGGGGGTGATGGAACGCAGCTTCGCGCGGGAGCGCGGCGGTGAAATCCGCGATGGAATGAAATGCGTGATGAGCGGCATGATTTCCGGACAAAAGACCTTGATCACCAAGAATAATAAGATGATGGCTTTCCTCGATCTGGAGGATCTGTTCGGACTGACAGAGGTTGTCGTGCTCCCGAATGTGTATGAGCGCTGTCTGGGCGCGATTCATGAGGGCAGTGTCGTGGCAATCCGCGGCACGCTGAACTTTAAGGAAGAGGAAGCGCCGAAGATTTTGGCTGATGATGTGCTGGATTTGGAGGACGCTTACGAAAACGGATTCCCGCAGCGCCGCAGCTACGGAAACCGGGACGGCTACGGCGGACGTGGACAGGCGGGCTGTACGGGCGGCTACGCGCGGCAAAACGCGGGCAGCATGCAGGCAGGCGAGGAGTCAAGGATACAGAAGAACGGCAGGCCGACAGGAAATGCGAAAAACGATGAGGGGCATGATACGCGGCAAAGCGCGCAGACCGCGCCACCGGACGGTCTGATCAAGCTGCGCATTCCGTCAGAAGGAAACCCGCAGCGCACGCTGGAGCAGCTGATGATCAATTTGGCGAGGCATCCGGGCAACTACGATGTTTTGATCTATCCGCCGGGCGGTAAGGCCATCCGCCCTCGAAACGGTCTGCGAGCCGACGCCTCGGCATCGCTCCTGCGCCAGATGCAGGCGATCCTCGGTGACGGCAATGTCAAAGCGGAGGCGAAGCAGGGATAGCCGCGAGCCAACACGCTTACTGCCGCGGCATCGGACGTTGTGCATTCGCGGAGAGCATAGCTGCCTCTGCGCGAGGCAGAAGGACGAGGTGCAGTGGTTCTGCGGCGAGAGAAAGTGACAAGGCACAGAAATCGAGACTGGCTTGGACAAGAGAACGTACCGATAGGGTAAAAGAAGAGCGGAGAGGAAGAATAACATAAGATATGATGCAAAATGATAAAAAAGTGGGTCCGCAGCGCACGATCGTGCTGTATACGAGTAAATACGGCGCGGCAGAGACCTACGCGCAATGGATTGCCGAAGCGCTCGGCTGCTGCGCGGTCCCACTGGACAAGTTTTCAAAAAAGGAGTTGCAGGGCTATGATACGGTCATCTACGGCGGCGGCGTGCAGGCAGGCGGTATTCGCGGCTTGGAGCAGTTCACCAAGTGGATCAAGGGCGACCTGAAGCTGCGGCAGATGGCGAAGCGAGGCACGATTTCGGAGGCAGAGGCGGCGGAAATCGGCGCTTTCGACAGGCAATACTATATTTTTGCGGTCGGCATCAGCCTTGACAGCGAGGAAAACCGCCTGCAGCTGCGTGACATCAATTTCGACAAGAATTGGCTCAGAGAACTGCCTTGCTTTTTCCTGCCGGGTGCCTTTGATCCGGCGAAGCTGGCAGGCGTTGACAAGGCGATTATCAAGGTCGCGACGAAGATGTTTCTGGACAAGCCGGAAGCGCAAGCCGCCGCGGAGGATATGCAGGTGCTGCGCTATTTTGAAACCGGCTGCGATCTGATCGATCGCACGCGCACGACGGCGCTCATCGAGGCAGTAAAGAGCGGCGTTGTGCCGGAGGAATTCCGCGATACGCGCGAACCGGAGCCAAAAAAGAGCTTCTGGAAGCGGTAAGACATGTTGCGAGACCGGAGCGGTGCCAAATGCCGGTACGCAGGCATACAAACGGGCTCGCCACGCGGCGAAGAACCAAGACAGTGTGCCGTGCAGCGAGGGAGCGCTTTGCAGGCGGAAGCGGAAGAAGGAAGGAAAAAAGCGTGGAATGATTCCCTTCCGCGCGACAGACGGCGATAAAAGTCATAGAAAACATGCAGTGCAAAGTGCGGTGCTGAAGAGATCTGACCTGCGCGGCGAGCAATGGTAACGCGCCACGTGGCGCGGTGATGAAAAGACGAGCGGCTGCAAGGAAAGCCGCGCAAAAAAGAAGAAAGAGGAATGTAAGCATGAAAAAGAAACTTTTGATCGTGGTGGATTATCAGAATGATTTCGTATCGGGCAGTTTAGGCTGTCCGCAGGCGGTCGCCATCGAGGACGCGCTTGCGGCGAAGATCGCGGCGTATCGCGCTCTGGGTGAGGAAGGTCAAATTATCTTCACGATGGATACCCATGAGAAGAACTATTTGGAAACACAAGAGGGACAGAATCTGCCGATCGCGCACTGCATCCGGAATACAGACGGCTGGCCGCTGTACGGCAAGATCCGCGCGTTGAAGCAGGAAGAAGATCTGGTTTTCTCCAAGCCGACTTTCGGCTCGCTGGAACTGGCGGATTATCTCAGAAACCGCGGCTGCGAATATGAAGGCGTGGAGCTCGCAGGGGTTGTCACCAACATCTGCGTGATCTCCAACATGGTCATCACCAAGGCCGCGATGCCGGAGGTGCCGATTCTGATCGACGCCGCCTGCGTGGCGAGCAATGATGATGCGCTGGATGAGGCGGCACTCAAGGTCATGGAAAGCATGCACGTCAAGGTGCGGCGCTGAGAAAAGCCGGCTGAAGCGCCGCGGCAAGGATGCGGGGCGGCGCGGAACTTGTAAGGAAATTTCCATGTATGCGCGTGCGTTAGTACATGATGATGGCGCGCACCGGGCAGCCCTGGGCGCAGTATCCGCAGGTCAGACATTTGGATTGGTCGATTTCGGCCAGTCCATTTTTGTTGTAATGCACAGCGCCTGCGGCACAGATTTTGAGGCAGGTACCGCAGCCTTCGCAATCCTCCTGGTTGACGTACATTTTTTTACGGGAAACATCCGGATTGTACGAAGATTCCATCTTTCCGGACAAATAACGCATCATATCGTCAATTTCCGATGTATTGGTGAAGCCGAGCATGACGGCGTCTACACAGTCCTGTGAAAACACATAGTCGAGCGCTTTTTGGTAATCGGCGGTCAGATTGCCGCCGCCGAGCACTTTCATGGTATAGATACCTTTGCCGGCCGCCTTGCAGACTGTGAGGGCGGCAACCATATCCTCTTTCGTACCGGCTTCCTGCCCGCAGCGAATCCCCATACCGCGGTAATTGAGCAGCGCGAAAACCACATCACAGGCAGAGACGTCTGCCATCGCGCGCGCCACGTCAACATGATGCGTGGAGATGCCGATGGCGCGCACCAACCCCGCGCGCTTGGCGTCCTGCAGCGCCTGCCATGCGCCGGCGCGCGCCGCGAATTGTCCGCTTCGCACCTCATGCATCAGGAAGATGTCGATGGTTTTTAGACCCAGTGCGTCCCGACATTCCTCGATGGCTGCCATCATATCGTCATAAGACGATGCAAGAGACTTGGAACTGATGACCGGAAGGTCCGCGTCGTGTGGATTTTTCCCGGAAGACAGAGTAGCCGCGCCGCAAATGTTTTCTTCGGTCACAAAGCCCATAACCTCCAGCGCGTGCCGGATATAGGGGTAGGTTCGATAGTATTGCGCTGTATCGATGAAGCTGATACCGCGCCGCAGGGCGTCGCAAATGACTGCCGAACCTTCTTCAAGCGGAAGATTCAGCTGTCCGGGACCGATAGGCAGCGCGCCGATGCCGACGCAGCTGACCGCAAGACCGGTCTGTCCGAGCATGCGTGTCTGGGGCCTGGCTTCTGTTAAAAAACACTTCTTCATGATTTCTTCACCTGAAAGCCTTTCTTTTTAGATTATAGTAGAGTATAATAGTCTATGTCAATAAAATATCAAGAACTTCGCAGGTTTTGGAAAGGGAGGGCTTTTTGCCATGAATTTGCAGCTGCAGGATCAGGAGGGTTTTGAGGCATTCAGACATGCTTATCGAGCCGCCATCAAGGAAGTCAGAACCAAGATTGAGATTTTGAGTGAAGATTTCGCGGTACGTCACGATTACAACCCGATTCATCATATAGAGAGCAGATTGAAGACAACGGAGAGTATCGAGGAAAAACTCATGCGGCTGGACAAGGAGATCAGCATCGCGTCTGCCAAGGAAAATCTTTTTGACATCGCGGGAATTCGCGTGGTCTGCAATTTTATCGATGATGTGTACGCGGTCGCGGATATGCTGACTTCACAGAGTGACGTCCGGCTGCTGACCGAAAAAGATTACATAAAGAATCCCAAGACGAACGGCTACCGCAGCCTGCATCTGGTGATCGCGGTACCGGTATATTTTTTGGATGGCTGTGAGGAGGTTTTTGTGGAGGTGCAGCTACGTACGGTGGCGATGGATTTTTGGGCCAGCCTGGAGCATCAGCTGCGGTATAAGCAGAACAAGGATATCTCCTCCCGCATTGACATCGAGCTCAAGGCCTGCGCAGAGGTCAGCGCGACCCTCGACCGCAGGATGCAGAAGATCTTTGATGATTTGAATAAGATGGATTGAAATTTATGCAGCATAGAGACGAAGTGATCAGGCACGCATAAATGATAGACAGATCCCTTGGAAGGAACTCGCAGGGATTCGAGATATTACAGCACACCGCTATCAAACTCTTTGAATGGAAGATGTTTTTTACACGGTGAAGCAAGATTTCCCACTTATAAAAAGTGATTTGGAAAAAATATTGGAAAGTGAAATGTAATGTAATGTTTCATGAAATAAGAGAATAAGGAAGGGGTTGCCGTTCTAGTCGATTGCATCAATCAACTGTGCGACAGCCCCTTTGCTGTTTCTGGCATCACATCGTAAACGCAGCTGCGGTATACGTAACAGAGAGATTACCGCGCATGCGGGTAATCAATACCGTACTGCTTGATCTTTCTCGAAACGGTTGATGCATTGATTCCGAGCTTGGTCCCCGCTTCCCGCAGAGAACGCGATGACTGTAAAACGGACTCAATCAGCTGGCGTTCATACGCTGCAACAGCATCTTCCAGAGAGCGGATATTGCCGAAAGAATAGGAATCTTCCTGCCTTATATCCATAATACCGTAGATGACAGAATCATCGATAGAACCCGATGGAGAAGAACAAATTGTCAGATATTCGATTACATTCTCCAGTTCTCTGACATTACCTGGCCAGTCATGTGATTCGAGGATTTTATAGTTGCTTGGCGTGAGCATCAATTGGTGTCCTCGCTCCTTTCCATAATACTCTATAAAATGCTTACATAGCGGTTGAATGTCTTCTTTCCTTTCTCGAAGCGGAGGGATGGAAATCGGGATGACGTTTAATCTGTAAAATAGATCCTGACGAAATTGACCTTCTCGTATTTTTTCTCTTAGGTTGCTGTTTGTTGCAGCAATGAAACGAATGTCAAGGTTAATTTTTTTTGTGCCACCGACACGAGTAATCTCTTTATTTTGAATAGCACGAAGCAATTTTGCCTGCAAGTCGATTGGCATGTCCCCAATCTCATCCAGTAGAAGCGTACCTCCGTTTGCAAGTTCAAACAGACCTTGCTTGCCATTGATGTTTGCACCGGAAAAGGCGCCTTTTTCATAGCCGAAAAGCTCAGATTCAAGGAGCGTTAAAGGAATCGAAGCACAATTTACTTTGATAAAAGGCTTTTGACTGCGCGAACTCATGCGATAAATTTCATCTGCGACAATTTCTTTGCCGACGCCTGACTCGCCGGTTATTAGGATGGTGCCATTGGATGGAGCAACCTTTTCGAGCGTATGCCAAATTGCTTTCAAAGCATCCGATCTGCCAATCAAACGACTGGAATTCATCAGGGCCGAATCTGCGTCAGAAAAAATTCTGGTATTATCTTCTTTTGATTTCAGGGCATTTGCTTCTTGCAGGAACTTCCCGAAGTCCTCTTGTAGAGCCTGCAGAGAGAAAATGGGGCGGCTGCTTGCAACGACCTGCTTTACATTTCCGGCAGGAGTCAAAAGCGGGACACCGATCACGTACCCTGTCTCCGGTGGATTTTTTACGTTGACGGTTGAAAGTCGAAACGCTTTTTTCCCACTTTTTAATACATCAAGAACAGCCCCGCCGGTAAATAACCGTCCTTCTTTTACAATATCGCTTACCTTTTTTCCTAAGATCTGATCCGGTTGAATGCCAGTGTTGTTTTTATAATTTGGATTAACATATATGACGCGGCTCTCACTGTCAGTAATTAAAATACTGTCATCCAAGGCGTCGACAACTGCTTTGAAGTCGATATCATCATTTAAAAGTGATGTCAAATCAAACATCATATTTCGACAAAGCGCTTCCATCGCTTCCGGATTTTGATAATCTCGATTTTGTAATGCTTGATTGATGTGATTTAAAATATTGCTGATGGTAATGGATTGTTTCATGGTAGAGTCCCCTCTTTTGTTGCAGTTCGCAAAATATTATGCTAACATGATCTATATTCAATTGTACTATAGCATATTTTCTCAAAACCGTAAAGAAATTATTGCATTTTTGCAACGATGTTTCTGAAACGCAACATGTGAGCAATGAAAAATTTGAAGTACACCGATGGAAAACTTGTAAAATCCACGTTTTTTTGATGATCAAGATGTTGGCACGGGTTTTGCTATTATAAAAGACAAAAGATGAACGAGGTGAAAATATGCTAGAAACACGAAGATTAAACAGTAAAGATAAAGTCATTATCACAGCATCGCTTACGGGTGCTGTAACTACGAAAAAGGACAACCCGAACTTGCCGACGCAGCCGGAAGAAATTTGCGAATCCGCGCTCAGATGCTATGAGGCCGGTGCGGCAGTGGTACATATTCATGTCAGAGACGAACAAGACAATGCGAGCATGCGGTTCGACATCTTTGAAAAGACCGTTGGTTTGATCAAAAAGACCGGATGTCCGGTGCTCTTGAACCTGACATCCTCCGGCGGACAGGGCTTTAGCTGGGAAGAAAGAATCAAGCCTTTCCAAGTGTTGAAACCGGAATTGGCATCCTTCGATGCGGGCACAATGAACTGGCTCAATAAGGTGGTATTTATGAATGAACCGGAGTTTTTGGAAAAGTGCGGAAAAGCAATGATTGCATCCAAGGTTAAACCAGAAGTTGAACTCTTTGACGTTGGTATGCTTACAACAGCGGAGTATTATATAAAGAAAGGTATTTTGGAAAGCCCAACGCATTTTCAATTATGCTTAGGGGCTGCTGGCGGTATGGGCGCCACTACTGACAACCTGTTGCATTTGGTCAACAAGCTACCGGAAAAGTGTACATGGAGCGCATTCGGTATTGGAAAAGGTGCAAACGAAATCTTGCTTGCCACCCTTGCAATCGGCGGAAATGTTCGTGTTGGCTTGGAGGACAATGTTTACTTCAATGCTGGTGATCTTGCAAAATCAAATGAGCAATTTGTTGCAAGAGCAAAACGCGTTGCCGAAGAATTCGGACGTAAAGCAGCGACGCCAGAAGAAGCAAAAGAAATTTTAGGAATTGCATAGACACCAAGATATGTTGCGTATGTGCAACAATAAGTATTAAGTTAGAAAAGAGATAACCTCTTTTACTATAACAACATTTAATGAATGATTCTACTTATAGGAGGAGAAAAATGAAAAAGTTATTCGCAATCATTATGACACTGGTTATGGTCTTTTCCATGGCAGCATGTGGAAGCGACGACAGCAACCAAGGAAATGCTGACGGTGAATATCCAACCATGAAACTTACCTTGGCAGCATTGGATAAAGAAGATACCGCGAAAGCCCATGATCTGAAAATCTTTATGGATCTGGTGACGGAAAAATCCGGTGGGGCAATCACTTTTAATGATTACTGGAGTGCATCTTTAGGAGTTGCAACTTCCAACCTCGACACAATTGGTCAAGGCATTGCAGATGTAGGCACCGTATGCACCCTTTATACCCCGACACAGCTCCCATTATCGCAGATTACTTACTGTGTACCGTTCGCACCTGATGATGTAGAAATGGCCTCTGAGTTAATGTATAAAATTTCTGAGAAATATCCGGAATTCTACGCTGAATATGAAAAGAACAACGTAAAATGTTTGGCTTGGAAGGGAAATGAACCATATAAGTTATACTCCAAAAAAGGGTTTAAAACAGTTAGCGACTTGAAGGGGAAAAACATCACATTAGGCGGCGTATATTATGTTCCTTGGTTTGAGAGTGTCGGCGCTGTTCCAGTATCTGCACCGGCAGCGGATTTATATCAGACTGTAAAAAATAATTTGGCCGTAGGCTCTTTCGTATATGACAGTATCTACTGTGACTTTAAACTTTACGAAGTTGAAGCAAATTGTCTGGAAGTTGGTCTTGGTGCAAGAAACTGCGACGTTATCGCGTTCAACAAGGCAAAATGGGATTCCTTAGATGAAAAAACACAGGCTCTCTTGCAGGAATGCGCAGATGAAGCGATGGGTAATTTCCATGATTGGGAAAATGAGCAGATGGACGCTTGGGTAACCGAGATGAAAGACAACGGTGTTGAGTTTGCAACCTTATCCGACGAAGACAAAGCGTCCTGGGCAAAGACCGCGCTGGACTATGAAGACACGCTGGAATCTTGGATCAGCGATGCCACAAAAGCTGGATATGACGGAGCCGCAATCATGTCTGACTATTTAAAGATTGGCGAAGAACTGGGCTATGAGTGGCACTTCGACACCAGCAAATATATCAAATAAAGCATATATACTTACAAACGAATTCAAGTTATTGAAAAATCATAAAAGTCTTGGGCAAGATAGCTAATCAGCTGTCTTGTCCAAAAAGGAGAATATAACTATGTTAAAAAACGGCGAACGTCTTTATGAGATAACACGCAAGGTCATGCAGTTCGCTGCTTGGATCAGTATTGCAGTTGTTGTCTTCAATCTTGTTCTGCTTAGCGCAAATGTTTTCATGCGCTATGTATTCAACGCGCCGATCAAAGGTACATCTGAAATTGTGACCATGATGATGGCGTGGGTCGCTTACATGGGCATGGCCTATACGCTGCTGAATGAGAAACATATGCAGTTAGAAGCAATTTATGAAAAACTGCACGGCAGAGTCAAACATATAGCAAGCTTTTGTATCTACTTATTAGCAACTGTTTTGTTTGTATTCTTTGTGAAAGCCTCTTTCGACGTATTCTGGCAGTCTTGGAGCATCAAGGAAGAATCCGTAGCCTCCGTAACCGTATACGTTTTCATCGGCAAATTCGGTACCTTCTTAGGGTGGGTCCTTCTGGCAGTTCAGGCAGCCCTGATGACGATCTATTCTGCATTAGGCATGCTGCATCCGGATCAGTATGAGCCGATCGGCGTATTTTCGGAGCTGCTCGATGAAGAGAGCGTAAATCAGTTGCTGAATGATGAAGTAATGAGCAGAGTTCAGAAAAACGATCAAGCAGAATCTAAAAAAGGCGGTGATAATGCATGAACACTTTAATCATAGCTATAATAGGAATGGTGGCACTCATTGCGTTAGTACTTGCCGGAGTACATATTGCAGTCGCACTTGGAGCGGTCGGATTTTTCGGCTTGGTTGCATGCCTTGGATTTTCACAGGCGCTCTCTATGGTTGGTATCGTAGGGTATCAGAGTATTGCGACTTTTGACTATTCCGTAATTCCACTCTTTATTCTCATGGGTATGCTGGCAACAGCCATCGGTATCAGTGCCGAAAGCTACGACTGCCTTGCAAAATGGCTCGGTAAGATGCCGGGCGGACTAGGTGTTGCAACAACACTCGGCTGTACGGCCTTCGGCGCATTGAATGGCTCTGCGCTGGTAACGGCGTCCGTATTCGCGAAGGTATCCGCACCGGAGATGATCCGCTACGGATACAACAAGAACCTTACTTACGGTATGATTGCAGCGTCTGGAAACATCGGACAGCTGATTCCGCCGAGCATCATGATCGTTATCTACGGAGCATTGTCAGGCGACTCTATCGGCAGACTGCTGATGGCAGCGATCTCACCGGGACTTGCCCTTGCGATCGGCTTCTCAGCCCTGACCGTGGCAATTGCGGTTGTAAAACCGAGCGTGTTCCCGAGAGTAAAACAGGAGTACACTTGGAAAGAGAAGTTTGTATCCTTAAAATATCTGATTCCAGTTGCGATCGTTGCAATCGTGATCATCGGCGGAATTTTCTCCGGCATGTTTTCCTCGTCGGAAGCCGGCGCAATCGGCGTATTGGTGTTCCTGGTGATGGCCCTGATTAAGAAAACACCGTTTAAGAAAATCTGTGAAGCATTTTTGGATACGATGGAAAACGCAGCGATGTTGTTCCTAATTCTGGCTTGCTCCGCAATGTTTGCAAAGTTCATGACAGTATCCGGCCTGGCTCCAAAGATCACCACACTGGTGACCGCGTCCAATCTGAGTCCGGCAATGTTCCTGATCGGAGCAGTTCTGGTATTTGTTTTCCTGGGATGCTTTATCGATGCATACTCCAGTATTGCATTAACGATTCCGCTGTTCTACCCTGCAGCTGTAGCGCTGGGCATCGACCCGATACAGTTCGATATGGTATGCATCCTAGCACTGCACATGGGTGGCTTGACACCGCCGGTTGGCCTTTGCGTTTATTCTGTAAAGGCAGTAACGCCTCCGGGCACGGACGTCATGGGGATCTTCAAAGGCGCGATGCCGTACCTAGGCGTTATGATCATCATAACACTGCTGTTTGTATTTATACCAAGCTTATCCACATTCATTCCGGATGCCATGATGGGCTAGGAATGTGTTGATAATAGATTCATTGCTTTAAAGAAAAATATTATAGAAGAAAAGGAGATAATATCATGTCAGAAATCGCTGTAAGACACACACGTGAAGAGTGCTTCGCGCACACAAATGATTGGAAGAAACCTTATGATGGAAGCATCTTTGATATGTTCAAGGACGGTTCCTTCGAACTGATCGACCTTTCTAACCCGTTTGGCAGAGGTAATCCGCTTTGGCCGTCCAACGGAGATTTCCATATTGACAGAGTACAGCATATGCCGATGCACTACAGACTGCTGCAGACATTCAATGATTTCCATATGCATAACTCTACACATGCAGATTCCCCGTCCCATGTTATCCCAGAATCTCCATTCACTCACGAACTGCCGATTCAGAACTACTTCGGCGAAGCTGTTTGCTTGGATATTCCAAAGAAAAAATGGGAGCTCATCACAGTCGAAGATATCGAAGAAGCTGCGAAAAAGGTTCCGGGTGGTATTAAGGAAGGCGACTGGGTACTGCTGAATACAGGTACACACAGACGTTGGGGCGAAAACGATGACTATTTCGCATACAGCCCTGGACTGTCCATTGACGGTGCAAAGTGGTTCGTAGAACATCATGTCAGAGGTGTTGGCTTTGATATGCAGGCAATCGACCATATCCTTTACACTTATGCTGCAGACCACGGCCCTGGCCCATATGTTCCACGCATTGTCGAAGAATATGAGGAAGAATTCGGGCATCCAGCGCTGGAAGATTTCCCGGAATGGGAGCCATGCCACGACATCTTGATGGCAAACAACGTCATGGGTATCGAAAACCTTGGCGGCGATTTGGATAAGGTTACGAACCAGAGATTCTTATTCTGCGCATTCCCACTTCGCTGGTACATGGGCGATGGCACTATTGTGCGTGCGGTTGCATTCGTTCCATCTGACAGAATTGACAGAAGCGTACCGGACAAGGAGTACCCGTACGGCGTATACTAAAGCTTTTTAAAGCACATAGGATAAACTAGGAGCCAGGCATCAGAACGTGCGCGTTGCTTAGAGCGGCATAACAGCAAGCATGACTCTAAAGATGCCTGGCTCTGTTTTTACCAAAATTTTAAAACAAAAGGAAACGTTATGAGTAATAAAAAGAATGTTGCTGTCCTTGGCGCAGGGGTCATGGGTACAGGAATTGCGCAGCTCTTTGCGAGCAAAGGGTATCCGGTGACAATCATTTATGTATATGATGATATTGTCAGAGCGAAGCCTCTCGAGACAATGCAGGAAAATTTAAAAATCCTTTGCGACAATGACGTTATGCGCGAGGATGAAATCCCTTCAATTTTAGAGAATGTAACGTGTACTGAAGATATGGAGGCGGCCGCCAAATCCGCGGATATTATCTTCGAGTGCATTGTGGAAGATTTAGCCACGAAGCAGGAGTACTTTAAAAAACTTGACGAAATCTGTGCTCCGGAAACAATTTTGGCGACAAACACCTCCGTTATCAGTGTAACAGAAATTGCAGAGAAGTCAATTCATAAAGAACGAATCATCGGAACCCATTTTTGGAAGCCGGCGTACATCATTCCTTTGGTTGAAGTTGTAAAAACAGAGCATGTTTCCGAAAAGGTTGTCAACGAAACATTTTCTTTACTTCAAGAGGCGGGGAAAAAACCGGTTATCGTGCAGAAGGATGTTCCGGGCTTTTTGGCGAACCGGATGCAACATGCCCTATTTAGGGAGGCGATTTCCATCGTCGAAAAAGGAATTGCGTCTCCTGCGGATGTTGATACTGCAATTAAGTATGGATTTGGCATGCGACTCGGCGTCATGGCACCGATGGAAGTGATTGATTCCGGCGGAATTGATTTAACCTACAGCATACATAAGTACCTGTTCCCGAATATCGAGAATTCAACGGCTCCATCTCCACTCCTTAAGAAGTTATTAGATGAAGGGGAGTTGGGCTTTAAGACAGGAGAAGGCTTCCAAAAATGGACTCCTAGTGCAATTCATCAGTCACAGCAGAATTTGATTGAAGGCTTAATTAAAGTAGAAAAAGCACTTGACAGAATATGAATGTCAACAAAAGGGCTCGGTTGTGAATAAGCAGGCGGGTCCTTAATTATAGCGAAACTTTTATATACAATAGAAAGACTGAAAGGAATTAAATATAGAAGATGAGAAACGTAGTTATTGTAGCCGCGGCCAGAACCCCAATCGGAACGATCGGCGGACAATTTAAAACCATTACATCTTTGGATTTATCTATTCCTGTTATGCAGGGTTTAGTCGAAAGAGCCGGTATCAATCCGGAAATTATCGATGATGTGATCTGGGGATGCAACTACCAAAGAACATATAAAGAAAACAATTTGGCCAGAGTCGCTCTGGTAAAAGCGGGGCTGCCTGTGACTGTACCGGGCATTACCATTCACAGAAACTGCACCTCCTCCATGTCATCCATTCAATTTGGATTCTATCAGATCATGGCGGGCGAGGCAGACTGTATCATGGCCGGCGGCGCTGACAGCATGAGCACCGCGCCGCATATGGTATTCGACGCGAGATACGGTAAAAAATATGGGCACATGGAAATGCGCGACTCCATGTGGGATTCCCTGACCAACCTCGGCGTAGGTCCGGCGATGGGCATCACCGCGGAGAATGTCGCAGATGAATATAACGTAACCAGAGAAGAAATGGACGCTTACTCCCTGCGCTCCCAGCAGAGAGCGGTCGCGGCCATCGACGCCGGCAAGTTCAAGGAAGAGATCATCCCGGTTACCGTACATGGTAAGAAGGGCGATATCACCTATGATACAGACGAATATCCGAGAAGAGACGCAAGCCTGGAGAAGCTGGCAAAGCTGAAACCAACTTTCAAAGAAGACGGCAGAGTCACCGCGGGTAACGCGTCCGGCATGAACGACGCATCTTCCGGTGTGATCCTGATGAGTGAAGAGAAGGCCAAGGAGGTCGGAGCGCCGATCCTGGCGAGAATCGTATCGGTAGCCACCACCGGTGTCAGACCGGAGGTCATGGGCATCGGACCGATCAGCGCATCCCAAAAGGCGCTCAAAAAGGCGGGTCTGACCATTGACGATATCGATTTGTTTGAGATCAACGAAGCGTTCGCGTCTCAGTGCATCGCCTGCGCGAAAACCCTTCGTATCGACGAGGATAAGCTGAATGTCAACGGCAGCGGCATTTCTCTGGGACACCCTGTGGGAGCGACCGGCTCCAGACTGGTTGTCACCCTGCTGCATGAGCTGAAGAGACGCGGCGGCAAGTACGGTTTGGCGTCCTTATGCGCGGGCGGCGGCATGGGAACCACGGTCATTATCGAAGTGCTGTAATGAATACAAAAAATACAGGCTTTCAATATGACAAGGACATTACAACCGGTCAAAGCGTAATATATGCTTTTCAAAACCTGATCATTTTTATGGCTTCTGCCGTAGTCATGCCGATCGTGGTCGGCTATGCGGTCGGTCTATCCCAAGCAGAAGTTGCACAAATGCTGCAGAGAACTTTCTTCCTCTGCGGTATTATGACACTGCTGCAGGTAAAATGGGGGCATGGTTTTCCGATACAGGAAGGGCCAGCAGGGTTGTGGTCCGGTATCTTCCTTTCTCTTGCAGGAATAACAAGTGCATCAGGAGGAGAACTTACCGTTTTACGAAGAAATCTGGAATGTGCATTGCTCATCTGCGGTATCTATGTCATGCTGCTGGTATGTACGGGATTGATCGATAAAATCGGAAGATATTTTACGCATACGATCAACGGTATCGTGATCATTCTGATGTCGCTGCAGATCAGCGCAAGTATTATGAAAGGATTTACCGGAAGCGCAAGTGAGGATCCGGCGTTTAAAACGAAAAGTGTTTTGATTGGTATTTTCACGTTGCTGACCATTTTGTTGGTGCTTAAATATGCCCACGGATTTTTACAGAGCATCGCGACGTTTATCGGCGTTGCTGCCGGATGGATATTGGCAATCATCTTGGGAACAGAGAACGAAACCTTACTTACGGCAGAAAGGGTCATGGAATTACCGGCGATCTTTGCTTGGGGCAAACCGAGTTTTGATCTCGGAATCACCATCACATGCGTGATCGGCGCGACGGTGCTTCTGTCTATGTGCTTTGCCAGTATTGACGGCATGGCAAAAACTTTAGGCGAAGAAGCTACAAGACAAAAGATGCAAAGAGGAATCTTCTTTCATGGTCTGGCCGAGTGCTTGACAGGGATCTATGCGACGATTGCCTTTATGCCTTATGTATCGTCCATCGGCGTTCTGGAAATGACGAAAGTCGCAGCAAAAAAACCATTTTATCTTGTCTCGGGATGTATGCTGCTCATGGGGATTTTCCCTGTGATAGGGATCTTTTTTTCGGGACTTCCAAGCTGTGTCGGAAACGGAGCTTTGTTGTCTATTTTCGCAATGTGCCTGACACAGGGATGGCGAGAAATCATGATGGGTGGCTTTGGAAAGAAAGAGGAATATGTAACCGGGATCTCGATGATGATCGGCGTGGGAATCATGTTTTTGCCCTCCGATACATTTGACTATTTGCCGACTGCAGTTTCCTGCATTTTGTCAAATGGAATGATCACGGGAGTTTTGGCAGCTTTTTTGCTAGAACGATTATTAAAGGATTTTGAATAGACAAGGAGAATCACTATGGCATTCATGACAGGCACAGAGTATATCGAGAGCTTAAGAAAATTAAACACCAGAGTCTATATGTTCGGTGAAAAAATCGACAACTGGGTCGATCATCCGATCATCCGTCCGTCCATCAACTGCGTGGCAG
>URWB01000014.1 GCA_900551415.1 uncultured Eubacteriales bacterium | reverse complement strand
CCGCTCCGGCCGCCGTTGCGGTCCACTGTGCCGACGGCGGCCTCTGGTTGCCATGTTCCACCGGCATGCGGAATTGCCGCTCCGCCGTACAAAAATGACTGGAAGCGCCTGCTAGTATTTTGCGCGCAAAACCACCGTCAATCAACATGGAGCCGACAACGAGCGACTCTGTCATCGTGGAGCAAGCTCCGTACAGACCCAAAAACGGAATGTGCAGATCCCGCGCTGTAAAAGACGAGGACATAATCTGATTGACTAAATCGCCGCTGAGCATGATGTCAATCTCCTCTTTTGTGAGCTCCGCGCGCCGCAGTGCCTTCTCCATCGCGCCCTCCAGCATCTTGCACTCCGCTTTTTCCCATGATTTTTCTCCGTACATATCGTCCGTCAGGATTTCATCAAAGCAGGATGCCAGAGGTCCTTCGCCCTCCTTCTGTCCAACGATGTTGCCGCGCCCGATAAAATACGGTCTATGTGAAAACCGCACGCTCTGATTGCCGATTTTTTTATGCTCCTTCTCCCTGCTCATTTTCCTTTTGACCCCCACATTCTTCTCCGAATTCATCCAAACAGCCAGTACAGCACCCCTACGATTGTCGCGCAGCTGATACCGCAGACCAGAACCGGACCCGCGACACTGAACAGCTTGCCGCCCACGCCCAGCACCGGACCCTCTTTTTTATACTCAATCGCTGACGCGACCATGGAATTCGCGAACCCCGTAATCGGCACGATGACCCCCGCGCCCGCAAACTTGGCAATGACATCAAAAACTCCTAGTCCTGTCAAAAGCTGTGTCAACATCACCAAGGCGACTGTAACAAAGGTTCCCGCGTCCTCTTCAGACACCCCGCGCGCCTGCAGCGCGTTCCGAAACCACAGTGCTGCCGCGCAGATTGCCCCGCCAACCAAGAACGCCCGCAGACAATTGGAAACATACTTCGGACGCGGCGTGAATGCCTTGACATATTTTCCGTAAGCCTTCGCGATTTCTTTCTTTTGTATTTCCTGTGCCTGATTCTTTTCCTCGTCGCTCTGCAAGCCCATCATAAAAATTCCTCCCGCTGCTGATCTTTTTCTTATTTAGTGTTTCCATTTTGCCGAAAATATGTCATAATGATTACAGAATTTTGCGGCAAACTTTTGCCGCGCAAGGAGAATTTACACACAATGGATACTAAGGAAAACATTTTAGCAGGCTTCGCAAGCTATATTCTGGCCTCCGGCTCCCCGCGCCGCATCGAAATGATGCGCAGGCATGGCATCGAGCCGCTGATTCTGCCCGCGCAGATTGAAGAAACGCTCCCGCCCAGGCACGATATGTACGAAACGGTCATGTTTCTGGCACTAAAAAAAGCGAAGTGGGTCGAGAACGAATATCTGCAGCAGGCCCGCCAAAAAGAAATCTCCTATCAAACATGTGATACAAAGTTTTTTGCGCGTGCGGAAACCACCGCGCAAACAGCGCGGATATCACAGACGCCCGCGCCTGTGATCATTGCCGCCGACACCATCGTCTACGCAGACGAAATCATGGGCAAGCCAAACGATGCCGCGGACGGTTTTCGCATGCTTTGCAAACTGCGCGGCGGCATGCACTATGTGGCGACCGGCGTCGCTTTGGTAGAGGCAGGCAGACAGAACGCACGTGTGTTTACAGAGGTCACGCGCGTCTATTTCAAAAACTATACCGATGAAGAACTTCGCGCCTATCTCGCCACAGAAGAACCTTACGACAAAGCCGGCGGCTACGCGATTCAAGGCACCTTTGCCAAATACATCGATCATATTGAGGGCGATTACGACAATGTCGTTGGATTTCCGTGGAAACGCATACAAAAAGAGCTGTCTCTGCTCGCCGCGTTTTCACCTTGTGCCGATGCGCAAGAATCGGTTAGAGAACCGGAATCCGCCATGTCTGACATGAGACCGGACAAAACAAATATACAGAAATAAAAAAGAGGACAAAAGTGTGCATAACGAAACCTGCGATTTCTATGCACACATGTCGCTCACTCATGAGCGACGCTCCGCAAGGTGCTTTTGTCGTTATTCCGGAAATATCGCTATGCGATATTTCCTACATAATAAAGAAAGGCATTAACACATGAAAAAATTTGCAAAAGAATTCAGAGAATTTATCGCCAAGGGTGACGTGATGAGCATGGCCGTCGGTATCATCATCGGCGGCGCGTTCACAGCCATCGTCAACTCCCTGGTCGGAGACATCATCACCCCGCTTTTGGGCGTGATAACCGGCGGCATTGATTTTACCGGCGTTTCCATTACCGTCGGTGACGCGCAGATCATGGTCGGCAACTTCATCCAGGCCATCATCGTCTTTTTACTGACCGCGCTGGTTATTTTTATGATGATGAAGCTTTTTAACGGGTTTCAGGATAAACTCAAGTCCAAGGACACCGCTGCGGAGAAACAGGAAGAACCTGCGCCAATCCCCGCGGATATCCAGCTTCTGACCGAAATCCGCGACCTGCTCAAGGCCGGGCGTTAAACGCGCGCCCGCCTCTAAGTCTGCTTCCCGCAGCTTGGATAAAAGCTGCCGGAATACATATCATAGGAATCGTATTTGGCGGCAAAATCCGCACACTTTAAAGTCAGCCTTGCTGCTTCTTACTTCCTTCTGTTTAGATATTTTTTGGCGATCCACAGTATCATTGCATAGAATGCCACTGTAACGCCCAGCACAAGTAATAAAGCAATCACATTCCAGCCGATTTTCATAATTTCCTCCTTTTCCTGCCCTTGTGCAAGATCCGTATTTTAATTTTCTTTAGTATACACTTTATTTTTATTAAAGTCAATATGAATTTTATTAAAGCCTTGTTCTTATGAATTTTCAAATGCGTAAAGTAAATCATACAGAATCAAGCAAGCGGTATGATCCATCTAGCATGGGACAAAAGTGCGCATAACGAAATCAGAGATTTCTATGCGCACATGGCGCTCACCCATGAGCGCCGCTTCGCAAGGTGCTTTTGTCGTTATTCCGGAAATATCACATAGCGATATTTCCTATATAATAAAAAAAGAACATTCTACCGTTTCCGATAAAATGTCCTGATTTCTAAAAAGACGCATGCCTGATCCTTTTCTACACCTTGTTTTCATACTCCTTCGGCTCAAACTGCTCGAAGATTGGCGCCGCGCCCCAGGCCTCGCAGGTTTTGAGGTCCTCATAGCTGCGGATCGTCCACATGAACTTCGCACCCTTAAAATGACGGAACGCGGGCTCATCGCGGTCCTCAAACCGATAAGCCACAAAATCCGGTCTGCCCGCCAGATTGACCAAAAGATTTTTAAGCAGGATATCTTGAAACCGTGTAATTGTCTTTTTCTCTTTGTTGAGTGCCCCGGCGAGCTGCCCGCGCACGACCGCGGGATAAGCTTTTTTAAGATAATCCACCACCGCCGGACTGAAGGATTCCACGCAGAATAAACCCGTATAATCCGCAAGTGCGCGCATCGCCGCGTCTGTCAGCGCCTTTTCGTTACGCCCCTCCGCTTTCAATTCCACGACCAACGGCACCTTGCCGTCCACCAGGCGCAAAAAATCGCAGAACTCCGGAATGCGTTCGTCGCTTTCCTCCATCGGGTAGTCCCGCGCCTCTGCAAGTGTCAGATCTTCAATTTTCAGATTGACACCGCAGGTGCGCTTGAGACTGGCATCGTGGATCACCGCCAGCTTGCCGTCGCGCGTCAAATGCAAATCCAGCTCAATGCCGTATCCTGCCTCCACAGCCCGCGCGAATGCCGCCATCGAGTTCTCCGGGATCGTCGGCTTCGCGTGCAGCCCCCGATGCGCGTAGCGATGCTTTAATAACTCCTGAATCAAAACTCTCTTTTCCATATTCCCCTCATTTACCATTTATTTGTCGATTCGGCATACCGCCTGCATGTTTGGAAAGCGGCGGTCTTGCCGCACCGATCTAATCATCGACATCAAAGGCTTCGAGCCTGCCCTTCGGCGGCTGCGGCTTACTGTCCCCATGGCGCACCATCAGCATCGTCAAAAACGCGATCAGCGAAAAAATCGTCGCGTAAGGAAACAGCGTCCAATAACCGATATGCTCCAAAAACGCGCCGGAAAGCACCGGCGTCAAGACCTGCGCTGCCATCGAGAAGGTATAGTACATCCCGGTGAATTTGCCGATATCACTGCCCTTGCACATCTCGACGACCATCGGATAAGAGTTGACATTGATGGACGCCCAAGCGATACCGACCAGCAGGAAAACGATGTTGATGCCAAAGTTCGGCGTCTTAAACAGAAACGCTGCGAAGAAGCTGGCCGCAAGCAGCAGAACGCCGAACAAAATGACCTTTTTGCGTCCCAGCTTGCTGGATATGATGCCGACCGGCACAAATGAAATCAGCGCACCGATCGAAGCGACCATCAAAGCGCTCGCGAAGCCGCCGCCTGCCATGCCCCACATTTCTGTCGCGTATTTGGAAAACGCCGTTGTCACCGCGTTGTACGCCATATACCAGAACGCCACCGACAGCAGCAGGAAGGTCAGACTGCGCTTGACAGGCTTCGGCAGCACCGCGTTGCCCTTCTCATCGACCTCGGTCTCTTCCTCCTCGATGCCCCAGGCTTCCTCAATTTCTATGCGCTCCGCGACAAACCTGTTTTCATCGACCTTCCAAAGCAGAATCGCCAGAGAAAGCAGCATGATCACCGCGATCGAGATAAACAGCGGCTCGTAGTTCGGCGTATCACCATCACCGACCAGCAGCATGATCAAACCGAGTGCCGCGATGATACCGACCGCGCCCATCAGGTTGATGATCGCGTTTCCCTTGGAGCGCAGCGGCTTCGGCGTCACATCCGGCATCAGCGATACCGCAGGGGATCGAAAGATGCCCATCGACAGCAGCGTACAGAACAGCGCCGCCACAAACAGGATCAGATTCCGCGCATTCGCGGCGGCCGGCAGAATCAACATGAAGATGACTGCCAAAATCGTACCGACAAAGATAAACGGCGTCCGCTTGCCGCGCTTCGTATTGATTTTATCCGACCACGCGCCGAAAAACGGCAGCAGGAACAGCGCCAGAATGTTATCCAGCGCCATAATACCGCCGGACAGCGTATCGCCGATATGGAAGGTGTATTTCAAGATCAATGGAATGATGTTGTCATACACCTGCCAAAAGGCACTGATCGCCAGAAATGCAAACCCAATCAAAATGGTCCGTTTGTTATCCAGTTTCATGATGTTCTCCCTCGTTTTCTATTTTGTCTTTCAAGTGATATCGATTCGCAGCAGCGCTTTGTCTGCGCGTTCCAAAATGTCGCGCGTCACAATGCAGCGCATTCTGCCCGCACACTGCAAGCATATCTTCTCATGTATGCGCCTATCCGAACACAGCCTTGCAGACTTCTGTGATATTCTCAAAAATATAGGTTGGTTTGCCCTGCCCCTTGGCAAGGTCGGCAAGCGTTCCCTCGCCGCTGAGTACAAATGCCGTATCTACACCCGCGCGATTGCCGCAGGCGATATCCGTATAGAGCCGATCTCCGATTAAAAGCGTTTCCGACGCGCAAAATCCGGTTTGTTCCATCGCCAGCAGCGCCATCTCCGGCTCCGGCTTTCCGATAAACTTCGGCGCGCGTCCCGTCGCTTTTTCGAGCATCCACGCCATCGAGCCGCAGTCCGGTACCGAGCCGAACGCTGTCGGGCACACCCAGTCCGGATTCGTCGCGTAATAATCGACCGCGGGCAGCCCGGCTGCCGCTTTTGCATCACCGAACGTACGCGGTTCCTGCACGCCGCGCATCAGCAACCTGCAGGCATCCTCGAGCTTTGAATAGGTCAGTTCCCGGTCAAACCCGAGAATCAAAATCTCTGTATCGTCATCCGGCGTTTCCGTCAGCAGGAAGCCCGCCGCAGCGAGCTGCGCGCGAAACGAGCGCGTACCGACCACATACATTTTTTTCTTCTTGACCGCTGCGCCGTAGGTCCGCTCTAAAAACACGATCAGCGCGTCGATTGAGGTCAAAAAATCCTCAGCTGCCGCCGGGACGCCCAGGCGAATCATCTTTTCCACATAAGCATCCACACCTTTCGACGAATTGTTCGTCAAAAAAAGATATTTGCCCCCGCTCTTCTGGATTTTGGCAAGAAACTCCGCCGCACCCGGAAACAACCGGTCGTCCAGATACAGCGTGCCGTCCATGTCCAAAAGGAACAGCCTCTTATTTTTCATCTTGTCCATTTTTCAGCTTTTCCATTTCCTTACGCACCTGCTTGCGCACCTCTTTGCGCGCCCGATTCAGATTTCCGGCCGGATTCAGCGCGCGTTCCAGTTCCAGATACCTGGACAAATGCTCCCGCAGGGAAACCGCGGATTTCAGGCTGAAGAACCAGTGAATCTTTTCTTTTCTCTCCTCGGCATTGTCGCGGATCTGCTGCCGCAGCATTTCGTAGCGAATCAAAACCTCATGCTCCTTCGCGAACGCGCGCACCTTCGCGACCAACTGGAGCGAGTACGCGAGATCAACAAAGAACACACCGTAGAACATCCCCACTACGAAGGAAAACGCCAGATTGTTTGAGAACCATTCCAAGGCGTGCAGGATGTGCGGGTGAATCAAAAAATAGTAAACCGCGCCCAAAATTGCCCAATAAACAGAAAACCGCAGGCAGATAATTCCTTGCAGATTGAATTTTTCGTTCGAATAATCCCAGAGTTTGACCTTCATGCCCTTGATAAAAATCAAGCCGGCTATGTATTCCAGCAGCGTCATCACGATTGCCATGACGAGAAAGAGCAAAAGCTTACTGCCGTAGGTCACTTCTTCAATCAGAGAAGTGTTTTCCAGGGAGGCCAAGAGATACAGCGCGCAGAGGCCGAAGCCGTACAACGGCAGATAAGGTCCAACCAAAAATCCCGGGTTAATCCAGCGGTGTGTTTTATTCGCCGGAGAATAATGCCGATACAGCACTTCCAGTCCCCAGCCCAGAACGCAGCCCATAAAAAACAAAAATGCCAGTTTCAAAAATTCATTCATCGCTCTGTCCAAACTCCTTTTTATCGCATCATCAGATTGATCGCGTGGTGCAGATTTTCAACCTTGATTTCTTCGCAGCCCTCCTGATATTCACCGTCCAGCGTCCACGAGGTCTCCGCACTTGCGTGAATCAAAAACTCGCTCGCGTTGACAAAGGTCAGCATGTCGGATTCGTAATTCTGCGTTGTCAGCATGTGAACGATTTCCGCCAGTTCGATCAAATCGCGCGGCGCCTTGATCAAAAGCATTTCGAATAAGCCGTCGCTCATATCCACCAGCTCCGGTTTGAGTGTCAAAATTCCCGCGATTGAGGTTGAATTGCTGATCGCGCCAAAAATATAGTCGTCCTCATAGCTCATTCCGTCCGCCTCAATCACCATATGCTCCGCGCGGATCGAGGATATCGTGTTGATTCCCTCCAAAATATACGCCAGATGCCCCAGCGCGTTCTTGACGTTCTGCGGTGTCGCGTAGGAGGCTTTTGTAAACGCGCCGAAGGAGGCCACGTAAGAAAATCCTCTGCCGTTGAAGCTGCCGATGTCAAAGGCCACCGGATTGCCCTGCACAATATCCCGCGCCGCTTTTACGATGTTCTTGGATAAATGCAGGCTGTTTGCGAAATCGTTGGTGCTGCCGGCCGGAATATAGCCGATCGGCACCTTCCTGCCGCTGTGCAGCAGACCGGAAACCACTTCATTAAACGTTCCGTCACCACCGATGCAAGTAATCAGGTCGGTCTTCCCCGCGTATTTTTCCGCGTAAAGTGTGCCATCCCCACGCTTCGTCGTCGTCAATACGGTACAAATGTAATCATTGACGGTAAAAGTTTCCACGATATCCGTCAGATACTTATTCGCTCTTTTGGTTCCCGAGCAGGGATTCATAATAATCAACGCTTTTTTTTTCATCTCATTACCCCTTCACAGACTAAATAATATTGATCGGTTTCCTGCGCGGCCGCTTTTTGACCGCAATCGGAATCGGATTTTTTTTTCGCGTGGCCCACCAGACACGATTGGTCGTGATTCCCAGGCACATCACCCACGAAATAAACCAAAACCACATCAGCAGCACGACGATATTCGAAAAGGATCCGTAAAGAATATCATAATTCACGCTGTATTTTGTGTAGATATTATAGACAATCGTCACGACCAAAAAACCGATGGAAGCGAAGATACTGCCCGGTACAATGTCCCGGTACGGCACTCTTTCTGTCGGCAGCACGTAATAGTTGTACGAAATCATCAAAAAATACAGTCCCATCGTAACCGGCCAGCGAAAAGCAACCCATGCCGCGTTCGCGAGATCTGTCCCCAAAACCTTGCCGAATACCAGCTTTAACAGGATCGGTCCATATACCAGCACCACCAGAGAAAACGCGATCGTAAAAACTGTGATCAAAATGGTCTTGATGGAGCGAATGCGATCTCGAACATAGCCTTCCCCTGTGGAAGCTCCGTCGGTCAGCGTGTAGTTGGTCACGCGAATCAACGCGAACTGCACGCGCGAGGCTGCCCACACCGCGGTAACCGCGAGAAACACGCTGTTCGCACCGGATGGTGAGTAGCTGAGCATATCGTCGATCAAATCAACACCCTCTCCGCTGATATTGATATTGGCCCAAGTCTGCAGTTCCTCCAGTGACAATGAGAACAGACCCAGAACCTGGGACAAAAGAATCAGAGTAGGCAAAATAGAGAGGAACAGGAAAAAGGCCAGCTGTGCCGCCACACCCTGGTAATAGGGGTCCTGAAACTGATAGATGCCGAGGATGATCATTCGCTTGACTCTCTGCTTTGCGTAGCTTGTCTTTTCTTTCATAGGCAGCTATTTCCTTTCCTCCAAAAGGCGTTCCAGCTTTTGCAGCGCCTTTGCCCGATGACTGATGCGGTTTTTTTGCTCCGCGCTAAGCTGCGCGAAGGTCTCATCGCAGCCGTCCGGCACGAACAGCGGATCATAGCCGAAGCCGTTTTCGCCGGCAGGCTCTGACAAAATCCTGCCAGGACATTCTCCTCTGGCTGTCAGCACCTCTCCGTTCGGCCAAACCATAGTAATGACGGATACAAACCGCGCTGTACGCGCCTCCGGCGCCACGCCATCAAGCAGCTTGAGCAGTTTCTCGTTATTCTTGGCGTCATTGCCGTCCTCTCCCGCGAAGCGCGCGGAATAGACTCCGGGCGCGCCGTCCAGATAATCCACCACAAGACCTGAATCGTCTGCCAGCGTGATCCTGCCGCAGAGCTTTCCGATTTCGCTGGCTTTTTTGAACGAGTTTTCCTCGAAAGTTTCTCCGTCCTCCACGATCTCAACAGGTGGGATACCCGCCTCGTCGCGAGAAATCACCGGCATGCCGAATTTCTTCGTAATCGCTTCCATTTCTTTGATCTTATGCTGATTGCGTGACGCCATGACGATGACGTTTTCGTGAATCTGCTTCATTTCGGTTTCCTCCTATTCTAAGCTGCCGATGACTTGCTTCTGCAGCGCATGCAGCTCGCGGCAGCCTTTTTCGGCCAGCGCCAAAAGCTGTGTCAGCTCCGCGCCTGTAAACGGCCGTTCCTCTCCGGTTCCTTGAATTTCAACATATTCTCCCGCGTCGGTCATCACGACATTCATGTCGATCATCGCGCGGGAATCCTCCTCATAACAAAGATCCAGCATCGGCTCTCCATCCACGATGCCGACACTGACCGCCGACACGAATCCTGTAATCGGGATTTCATCGAGAATGCCGTCCGCCTTGAGACGCTTCATCGCTTCGACCATCGCTACAAAGGCGCCTGTAATGGAGGCAGTCCGCGTACCGCCGTCGGCCTGTATCACATCACAGTCGATCCAAATGGTGCGTTCCCCCAGCTTTTCCATATCCACGACAGCGCGCAGCGATCTTCCGATCAAGCGCTGAATTTCCACACCGCGGCCGTCCTGCTTACCGCCCTTGTCACGCTTCTTTCGTATCGCGGTAGAACCCGGCAGCATCGCGTACTCTGCTGTGATCCATCCCTGCCCGGTGCCGGTCAGATGCCGCGCGGTACTGTTTTCGACCATCGCCGTACAGATGACCTTGGTATTGCCTACTTCTATCAGTACAGAGCCCTCGGGACTCCGCAAAAATTCATCGGTTAAAAGAACCGTTCTGATTTGGTCTTTCGCTCTCGCGTCAATTCTGCTCATATATCTTACCCTCAATTCTAATCTCTGCTTGTCTTTTGCCTGTCTGTAAACAGGCCGTACAGCTTATTTTACCACACTTCAAAAAAAATTTCACCAAAAATTCGTGCAAAACAGGCGCGGTCCGAGTATAATATAGATATCGTTTCGGGAAAATCGCGCGCCGCGCTTCCCGCAATATTACAAAGAAAGGAGTCGGAGAGCCGAATGTTCTCCGTAATCAACAGTACAACATGAAAATTGTCAATTTAGATGCTTACACGATTCACTTAAACGATCTGAACTGGAACGAGCTCGCGCAGCTCGGCGATCTTGTCACCTATGACCGCGTCGCGCCGGAGGATGTCATTCCGGCAATCGAAAACGCGGATGCCGTCTTCACCTCCAAGGTGAAGCTCACCAAAGAAGTCATCGAAGCCTGTCCGAATCTCAAATTCATCGGTGTGACCGCGACCGGCTACGACAATATCGATCTTGACGCCGCCAAAGCGCGCGGCATCGCGGTCTGCAATGTGCCGGCCTATTCCACAGAATCTGTCGCGCAGCACACCTTCGCGCTGATTCTGGAAATTACCAATCATGTCGGTCACTATACTGAGCTGGTACACGAGCATCAATGGGAAAAATCTCTCGATTTTACCTTTATCGATCGTCCGCTCACGCAGCTTTCCGGCCGTTCGCTGGGTATCATCGGTTATGGCTCCATCGGCAAACGCGTCGCGCGGATCGCGGAGGCCTTCGGCATGACCGTTCATGTTTACAGCAAGGACCCGGACGCGGCCGTACAATCCGATATTCTCACCCTGCACTGCCCTGCCACCGCGGACAACCGGGGCTTTATCAACAAGGATTTTATCAGCAAAATGAAAGACGGTGCGATCTTGATCAATACCGCCCGAGGCGCGCTTCTAAACGAAGATGACGTGGCCGACGCGCTCAAGCACGGCAAACTGGCTGCCGTCGCCGTCGATGTTGTAAACGGCGAACCGCCGCGCAAGGGCCACCCATTCATCGGCCTTGAGAACCTCTACATCACGCCGCACATCGCCTGGTCCACCAAAGAAGCGCGCGCGGTCATTACAAAAACAAGCGCAGCCAATCTCAAGAGTTTCCTTGCGGGCGGCGATCTGAACCGCATCGTATAGCGCAGGCCGCGGCATCGGCTGCCGTTTGGAAGTGCGCATAACGAAATCAGAGATTTCTATGCGCACATGGCGCTCACCCATGAGCGCCGCTTTGCAAGGTGCTTTTGTCGTGATTCCGGAAATACCGCTATGCGATATTTCCTATATAATAAAAAACCTGAGTTTCGCGCGTGCCGCGCATCGGCATGCTGCGAAACCTCAGGTTTTTTGATCTTATGCTCCGCGCAATCATCGTAATCGACGCGATGCAGGGCGCGGTATGTTTCTCTCTTGTACTGTGCTTTGGCGTGAACTAGATGCAGCACAAAATCGGCACTCCTCCCATATATCCGCCGCCTCCGCAGCACATGCTCATGCAGAGCATGCTCGTGCAAAGCTGCGCGCAATAATTGGAGCCCTGCATCGACGGATTGCCGCCATAGCGGGCGCTGCGCTGCTGATAACGGGTTTCCCCGCCCTGCAGCTGCCGTAAAAGATTCGCGTAATACGGGTTATTCGGTTCAAACGCGCAGGCCGCCTTCGCGTGTTCCAACGCGATGGCGTTGTTGCCGACGCGATAATTCGCGAATGCGCTGTAATAGTACCACTGTCCTCTTCGCTCCCGCACCTGCTCGAGCACGTTCAGCCCCTCTCGAAAGTATCCGTTTTGGATATAATTCAATGCCGAACGCATATACTGCTCGTCCTTGCTTTCCTCCTGCGGCCGATAGTCGCTGCCGAACGGATTTTGCTGACCGCCGAATCCCCAAAATTCGCCGCCGAACGGATTCCACGCGACATCGTCATAAGCGCCGCCGTAAGCCTGCCGAGCCTGTCCCTTTCCCTGGCGCTGATCCATGATCATGCTGTAGGCCTGCTGCACTTCCTTGAACTTTTCCTCCAGCTCCTTCTGATTCGGCTTGCCAACATTCGCGTCCGGATGATATTTACGGCTGAGCGAGCGATATGCTTTTTTGATTTCTTCCTCCGTTGCATCATAACGGAGACCAAGTACCTTATATGGATCCATCTGCGGTCGTTTTTTCTCCTTTCCGGCTGTGCCGCGGCTTGTTGTTTTCCTTCGCTTCCGCATGCGCGGTCTTGGTCTTGCCATAGCGCGCCCAAACGCCGGAATACAAAATGTTTCTGAGGATTTCCACGTTCTCGACCAGCGGCAGGCGCTCAAACGCATCCGTACACTCGCTGATCATCAAAAGCAGCAGGTTCAGTACCTGATCTTCAAAGCCTGCGTTTTGATATAAGTCCTTGAACGGATTGTAGGCTCCGGTCTTCAGATCGTCCTCGATATCCTCATACGCGTCCAAAAGGTAAATATATTTTCCTAAATAAAAGCCGATTTTATACAAATCATCTTTCCAGTAATCCTCCCGGTACGTAAAGACCTCCGCGAGAATTTCGCCGAATACCTTGGCGACCTTGTCCAGCGGCAGATCACGCGCGCTTTCGACTATGGTCAGCATGTTCATCTTTTTTTCGATGAACGCAGCCTTCTCAGGATACGCGGCAGCCACGCGTCCGGCCTTCGGCTTGAGCAGTGCCTTCGCCAGCAGGGCTTTGGTCTTATGCTCATCGTTCCAGTCGTCCTGCAGCTTGTAATAGGCCAGCAGCACGCACATATCCGCGCAGTAGTCAGAAACCGCGCTTTTGCGGCTGCAGTGCTTGTGCATCGGATGCACGATACATCTGGCGCATTTGGTTTCCTCCGGCAGGTCATAGAGGTCCGAAAGGATCATCACTAAAAAAGTCATATCGTAGTTCAACGTCATCCGGCCTACCAGTCCGTGCCGCTCCTTGAGCGCGTGGCAGAGTCCGCAGTAGTAGCTGCGATAGGTATCAAATTCTCTGATTTTTAATTCCGGTTTGTTGACCAATACATACCCAAACAAAGCAAGACTTCCTTTCATCCACACGCGAAGCTTTCGCGGATTTCCCGCGGGCCCGCGGATATCTCACGAATTCGCGAGGCTTCCGCGAAATCCGCGGACTTTCTGCAAAGCTCGCGGACTTTTTCACTTCCTACATCTTAACGCACAAAAGCACACAATGTGTGTGCTTTTCGTGAATTTTGCTCAAAGATTCCGCCTGCAAAACGTGACCGTTCTGACGATGTGCTTACGCTCTGCTGCCGCAGCCCTCCGCGCCGCAACTCGCGCAGTCATGGGTGCAGATTTCCGGCGCCTGCGGCATGCCGTCATGTTTATTTGGATTGTCAGCTTCCAGACAGACCTTGACCATATTGTCCAGCCACTCCCCGTCAAACAGCTCGATCATGCCTTTATCACAAGCCGCCGCAATCTTTTGATTGATCGGAATCTCCGCGATCGCCTCGATGCTGTATTTTTTCGCGACATCGCCGACATGACCGTCACCGAAGATCTTGTGCTTCGCGCCGCAATCCGGACAGACGTAGTAGGAAAGGTTTTCAACGATCCCGATAACCGGAACGTTCATCAGCTGCGCCATTTTGACGGCTTTTTCGACGATCATGGATACCAGTTCCTGCGGTGAGGTTACGATGACCAGCCCGTCCAGCGGCAGCGACTGGAATACCGTCAGCGCGACGTCACCGGTACCCGGCGGCATATCCACATACATCACATCGATATCGCCCCAAACCACGTTGTTCCAGAACTGATCAATGACCCCGGACAGCACCGGACCGCGCCAGACAACCGGATCGGTCGTGTCCTCCAAAAGCGCGTTGATGGAGATCACCTTGATGCCTGTCTTGGAAACCACCGGTGTGATTTCCTCATCGGTTCCGGTCGCCTTGCTCCTGATGCCGAACGCCTGCGGGATCGACGGACCGGTAATATCCGCGTCCAAAATCGCGACCTTGTATCCCAGTCTCTGCGTCGCCACCGCCAGCATGGACGTGACTGAGGACTTGCCGACCCCGCCCTTGCCGGATACCACACCGATCACTTTTTTTACATTGGATTGATTGTTCATAGTAGATTACACTCCTTTATCTGTATCATCCTACTGATTTTATCTTTTTCGTTTCAATTCTACTTTACGCTCTTTTCCTTCCGGCTGTCAAGAGTTGTTTTGGAGGTTCAGCAAGAAAGATGTTCTTCTTCCGGATGAAAATCCTGCATAAACCGCTTCAGCAGAAACGTACAGAAATACGGGAATGTATAGATCCGGTTTTCGTGACCGATGTTATTGGCAGAAAATTTGAATCCATAGCATATATCCGGATATTTTTCCGAGTCGATCAGCGTTTTCATAGACTTTGTTTTGCCGCTGCTTGTCTTTACTTCTATTGGGATCAATGCTGTTGCGGAGCGAAGGAAGAAGTCTGCTTCCAATGTGGAATCACTGCGCTTGTAGTAATATAGTTTATAGCCCTGTTTGACGAAAGCTTCGCCAACCATATTCTCATACAAAGCACCTTTATAAACACCAAGATTCTTATTCGCACGCAGATCTTCCTGTGATTCATCATCCAGCATAGACACCAATAAGCCTGTATCAGCAAAATACAATTTGAACACGTCAGGATCATAATTCCCGCCCAGAGGCAACTCCGGAAAATCCAAGCAGTAACAAGCGTTTACCATCCCGGCATCGATCAGCCATTCCACGCAGCCGCGATAATCCCGAAACCGCGCACCCGATGCAACCTTTGAAACTTGAAATTTCTTATTTTCTTTCGCAAGCTGCGGTGCAATCCGGTTAAAAACATTCAAGATCCTAGTCTGATCAACGCCCAGTGCATACTTACGAATATCCTCTTTATAATCCGCGATCAGCTGCTTCTGCGTATCCAGCGATCCTTCAAATGTATTTTTTTGAATATACTCCGCTACGACCGCCGGCATACCGCCGAGGATACTGAATTCGAGAAACAGTGTGCGGTAAACATGCATCTCAAGCTGACTGAACGGACGCAGTTCCTTCATATGCGCAAGCAGATCTTTCACTCTTTCTCCATCGTAGCCCTTCGCCCACAAAAATTCCTCGAAATCCATGGAAAACATCTCAAAGTCTTTCTTATAGCCCACACTGTTGCTTTCAATTTTGCGGTAATTCACTCCCAGCATAGAACCACTGCAAATTACATCAAATCTTCCATCGAGGAAGAAAAATTTAAGTGCTGTTGCAATTTCAGGAAATTCTGTGATCTCATCAAAGAAAAGCAGCGTTTTGTTCGGTATGAATTTTTTTGACGGATCGATCAGGGAAATATTTTTTATAATAGCTGACGCCTCATATCCATCTGCGAGAATGCCTTTGTATTTTTCATCTCGGATAAAATTGATTTCGATGACGCTTTCATAATTTTTTTCTGCAAACTGCTTAACAGATTCTGTTTTGCCTACTTGACGACATCCTTTTATGATCAGTGGCTTTCTTTCGGGATCTGCTTTCCACGCACAGAGAAAAGCATCCACTTTTCTTTTCAGATACATTGTGTGCACCTCCGGTGACGAGCTTATTCTTATAATACCCATTATACCCATTTTTACTTCGTATTTCAACTAATAAATCACAAAACATGGGCGAATTATTTTTAATTTTGCACAAAACATGGGCGAATATAGGAACAGATTGCACATTTTTTGCAGTAGTCAAGCTCCAACAAATATTTTAATTAAACTCGCGCGTTTTCACCATGTTTCTACGGATTATCTGCTCGGTATCACCAATCGCAAAAAGTCCTACTGACAGCAAATAAAAACAAAGACCGTCGCGAAACATCTCAGCGACGTACGCAGTCCGGTCTTTGTCTATTGTGTTCATTCAGCGCTTAACTCGCTCTTGTACTGTCAGGCTCCTCCGCATTTCCAAAACGATTCTCACCTAAAGCCTCCCAACCAAAACGATGGATCGATACTAACACAGAAGCGATGGTAAATACTTCGTTAATGACACCGCCAATGCTTCCGATACCGATATTGTGTATCAGCCATGCGGGTGATCCGCAGAATAGATTACACATACGTATGGTACGCGCATTATTGGACCAGAAACCAACGGTGCTGGCCGTTGTTGCAATAAAGGAAAAAACACCGTAAATACTGCTCCATGTAAGTATGGTAAAGATCAGATTGATGGTCGTAATGACAACAATCCATCCTTTCCATCGTACCCATTCCCACTCATTAATTTTCAGTAGCATGCAGTTTCTCACCACAATAACAAACCCGCTGATACCTCCTGCAATACTCCCTAACAGTAAAAACTGAATGCCAAAACAAACATTTCCTACAGCCTGCAGGAGAAACAGTGCGGCATTGGATCTCACCTGATACGATATGATAAACAGTATCAATGCTACAATGCCCAGAGTCTGTACCAATATCGCTTCCATCCCAATCTCCCTACAGCAGGCCTGCTTCTTGTAAGGCTGCCTTTACGTATTCCACATCAGTTCTGGTATCTGCCGCCAGGAATTCCAGATCTTCCTGCGTCGGCGGATTGCCGTGAGCGCGTGCCGCAGACTTCTTGATCAAACCCTTTCTGAGATGATCGAGGTCTGCGTCCTTACATTTAAACTTGCTCGGATCAGACGGGAGAATGATGTTCTTGCCCGGGACATCTTCCGTTGCCGGATCGCCGAACTTGATTTCAATGCCATTTTGTCTTGCAAAAGATAGCTGCGGCTGGATATGCTTGCCAGCGCCGGTGTATTCGGTCTCTCCTACGACGATGATCTCGTCTTCCGGCAAGGTCTGTGCAAGGCAAAAGGCACAAGCCAGTGCAGTATTGCCTGTCGGGCCTCTTTCGATACCCTCCAGGATTGCCAGCATCTCTGTCATGTACATGACCTCGCCCTGTGTCGTCGTCACATAACGATCCATATAGCGCAGCGGTCTTGCCGCGCTTCTTGGGATATCACCGCTGTCCGGGTTCATCGCATGCGGAATGCCGAATCCGGTATGTCCGGTGGTGCAGGACTTCATGTTGAACTGGGTATCAGACGCCATGTGCAGTCCGGTCAGGTCGATGGAGGCGCCGACGACCTGTGTGTCTTTACATCCAACTTTTTCCAGCCCCCTTGCCACGCCGGTAATCATACCGCCGCCGGCATAGGTGCAGATGACCATTGCCGGGTCTTTGCCGCAGATATCCCGAACTTCCCTGCCGATCTCATAGCCGAGGGATTCGGTTCCTGCCATGCCGAACGGGGAATACAGGGAAGCATTGAAATATCCAGTGTCTTCCATAACCGAAAGGTGTTCATAAAACAGCTCCGGTCCCACGGTCAGCTGTAAAACCTCTGCACCGAGAGCTTCGCACTTCCGCGCCTTTTCTACGATTTCCGGCTGACCGACGCCGTGGGAATCATAGCACTCCTGTACGATGATGCACTTCAGACCCCGCATCGCTGCCTGAGACGCAACAGCTGCGCCATAGTTTCCGGAAGTTGCGGCAATGACGCCCTCGTAGCCGAGTTTCTTTGCATGCGCGACCGCGATGGACGCTCTTCTATCCTTAAAGGAACCGGATGGATTTGCGGCTTCGTCCTTGGTGAAGATTCTGGCGCCGTATCCCGGTTTGGCATATTTTCTTGCCAGAGCGGTGATGTTGCGGAGTTCCAGCAGCGGCGTATTGCCAACGCCGATCTCTTTCTGCATTTTTAAAACATCATCCAGGCTGTACACCGATGCCGCAGCATCCATCAGACCCTCGTAGTCGAACGCAATGGAACCACTTTCGAACTGACTGTAATCAAGCCCCAGAGTCTTTTTCATGATCTCTTCAGATCTTGCCATAACGGAATTATAGTCTTTTGCCAATACCATTACCGTTCACCTCCAGCCATGATCTTTCTTAATTGTTTATCGATTTCGATGATCTCCGGAACGAAGTCTCCGTAGCTGTGCTTATAGCACGGATTTTCTTCCAACAATACGCCTTTTGCGATCCTGCCGGTCGCGGTTTCCACCGTGACCGAATTCCCAATCTCGGCGCTGTCTTCGAGCAGGCTGCCTTTATCCCACATTTCCAGATCGCAGTGCTGCGTATCAGTCGGGATCTTTGCGGTTCTTTCTTCTGCTTTGAGCACCACATTGTGAATGCGAACCCAATCTCCTTTTTTTGCCATTTGTACTCACCCTCCTGTTTTTAAAGTCCCTTTTGAATGGTTCTTGCAATGATATTGTTCTGGATCTCTTCGCCCAGTTCGACGAAATATGCGGAGTAACCCGCTACACGGACGATAATATCCTTGTATTTTTCCGGCTCTTTCTGTGCCGCACGCAACGTTTCATCATCCAGTACGTTAATCTGAATATGATAGCCACCTTGTGCGAAGTGTGCACGGAATACGGTTTCAATGATATCGAGACCCTTTTCGCCGGCTGCGATCGTCGGATCGAATCTCTGGTTCAGTAGCATACCGCTCTGCGGAAGTTGTTCATCGCAGGCTGCCAGGGAGTTTACAACAGCAGTCGGACCGTTGACATCCATACCGATCATCGGGGACGCATTGTCTGCTAACGGCGAGAACGCCAGTCTGCCGTCCGGCATTGCGCCGACCGTCTTGCCCATAGCAACGTTGTAGACAACCGTTGCGTGCAGGCTGGTCCACTGTCCGCCGTGTGCGTCTTTATATCTCTTGATTGAACGATCCATGGTATCCACGAACCATTCACCGTATTTGTCAACCTGCTCAATGTTGTTACCGAACTTCGGCGCTTTGTTGATCAGCAGCTGCCGCATGTTCTCCTGACCTTTAAAGTTGGTATCCATCAGATGTAGCAGTTCGTCCATGCTTAGATAATGCTTGTTGTAGACGCATTCTTCCATGGCGGCGAACGAGTCAATCAGGTTTGCCATGCTCGCGATGGAGATCGTCGTGTAATGATGGTCGGAACCTTTCTGCTGCAGCATCTTGCCTTTTTCGATGCAGCCTCTTGAGAAGCAGGATGCCGTGATCGTCGGGAAGGTGAACGCATGTCCGGCCAGTGTGGTGTTGGACATGGCGATGAACCGGTCGATGAAGAAATCAAGCTGTGCTTCAAAGGCTTTCTTTACCTCTTCGATCGTCTTGAAATCTCGCGGATCGCCGGTCTTGATGCCGAGCTGCTTCTTGGTGACCGGATCATAACCGTTGTGCAGTGTGATCTCCAAAACCTTGTTGACATTGAAGTTCCCGGAGTTGGTCTGGAAGTCGGTAATACCCATAGATACTGGCTCGATGCAGCCGCAGATACCCCAGTTTCTTGCTTCTTTCAGCGTAAAGCCCAAGCTCAACAGATAGGTGATTGCCGCGTCATCGTTGTAGAACGCCGGGTGTCCGCCGGTATCTCTTGCCGCACGGATCGCCAGACGGAAGGTTTCTTCGTTGACGTTCTTATGAAAACGGAACGAAATGCATGGTTCGTCGGTCTGCAGATCGAGCAGGCAGCGCAGGAAAACATTTGTCAGTTCGTTGCAGGCATCCTTGCCGTTTTCTTTCACGCCGCCGAGCATTACGTGCATCCACAGCGGGCAACCCGGAACTGCGATAGATTCCCGATACTGACGGATGTTCCAAAGCTCTGCGATCTTCAGTTTGAATTCGTGGATCAGTTCCTGGAAGTATACTTCGTCTTTTCCCTCTGCGTTTTCTTTTTCAAAGAACGGGAACATGTACTGGTCGAAACGGCCGAGACAGTGATCGCCGCCGACAGCTTCCTGGACGATCGCCAAATGGGTGAACCATACCAACTGTACGCCCTGCAGGAATGTCTTCGGTGCGTATTCTGGAACAGTCCTGCAGGCTTCTGCCATAGTCAGGAGTTCCTGTTTTCTCTTTTCATCGGTGCAGGAAGTTGCCTGTTCTTCTGCCAGATCTGCATAGCGATGCGCGAAATGGATGATTGCTTCCATGACGATGATCATCGCTTCCCAGTTGATACGCTGTTCCATATCGTAAACGTCCTTGCAGACGTGATTTGCTAGCTTTTCCTTGCAGATGTCGATATAATGGCGATAGCCGTATTTGATCAGGTTGTCATAGTCCGGTGTGTGGTTCATCGTGGACTGGTTCGATACGCCGTGGGTAAAGACAAGGGCTTCGATCATATCTTGTACATCCGGATCTTCCAGCTTTGCCGCAAAGTCACCGAACGTATTGCCGTGCCACTTGGTAACGATCTCCCGCAGTTCTTCCTTCTCTTCCGGACTGTTGAAATGCAGATGGTCGGTAATACGATTGTCCAATGTATCAAAATCATCGTACAACCATTTGGTGACGTCCGGATGCAACGGAACGGCTTGAAAACGGTCGCCCGGATGTCCTGCGATCTGAGAATCTTCATCGATGAAGATATTTCTGTTTTCCAGGAAATATTGGAACGCCTTAGCCCTGCGCAGGATGTAGTTATCCATGGACGGGCGGCTGTAAAATTCGGTAAACAGTCTTGCGCGGTCTAGATCGATCGTCGGATCGGTATTGCGGACCTTATCGTTTAATCTTATGATTCGTTGGGTTAACATGTG
Organism: uncultured Eubacteriales bacterium; assembly: GCA_900551415.1. Taxonomy (GTDB): domain Bacteria; phylum Bacillota; class Clostridia; order Peptostreptococcales; family Anaerovoracaceae; genus CAG-238. The sequence goes on along the minus strand of URWB01000014.1, from coordinate 5,763 downwards.
ATTTCCTCCTTTTTGTTATCCTTCATATAGAAGCAATGTTTTCCATGCTTGTTTAAAATGCAGTTGGCCAGTTTGACCAGCTCACGTATCTCATCATCTGTCGGCGATTCTATGCCTTTCAGCTCGTAAGGTCTTCCCAGCGCGCCGTATTTAGATTCGCCTAGATTATGATAGACGAGAAGCTCATATTCCGTAACGCTCGGAAGCGTCAGCACAAACTCGGCGATCGCCTGGATATTCTCCGGTGCGTCCGTGTAGCCCGGAACGACTGGCGTGCGGATCGTCATCGGTATGCCGCTCTGTGAGATCATGCGGATATTATCGAGGATCAGTTCGTTGCCGTAGCCGGTGATCGCTTTATGCTTTTCGCTGTCAAAGACTTTGATATCCATGAACATCGAATTGATAAACGGCAGCGCCTCCGCAAAACTTTCGAATTTGCTATAGCCGCAGCTTTCGATACAGACGTCGATGCGGCTCTTTTGGCATGCTTCGGCGATCTCCTTAAGATATTTCCCATGCGTCAGCGGTTCACCGCCCGAAAAGGTCACGCCGCCTCCCCGCATCTGATAAAAGATCTTGTCCTTTTTAATCTCATGTAGAAGTTCTTCGATCGTGTAGTCCTTCCCCACATACTTTTTCGCTTCCGCATAGCAGATATCGGTACAGGCAGTGCAGTTTTTCACGCAGAGCGTGCGGTCGATCTTGCAGTCAAGCCCGATCGCATGCTGCGGGCAGCGGGCGATACACATGCCGCATCCCACACATTTGGACGGGAACTCCGTGATGTCATTGTCATAGGCCTGTGACTCCGGATTTGCGCACCAAGGACACCGCAGCGGGCATCCTTTAAAGAACACTAGAGTTCGCAGTCCCTCATCATCGTGAATAGAACATTTTTGGATATTGAATATCATCCAACTCTCCCCCTATAATTAATTTTGTATTTTCTTCGCCACTATTAAACAGCAATATCCATGCCAAAGTCTCCGACGTGCTTTTATTTTTTTCAATTTTTTTGCAAACGAAAAACCGTTGAAATTCTAACGGTTTTTTATGTTTTCTATTCTTATTGAGGAAGGAATGCTCTGCAGCGCTCGGTACTTTTGCATGCATATCATTTGTTTTAGTTTTGGTGAATTTTCGTTTTTTGTCTTTCCCCTGTTTTAATTTGTGTACTATTTTATACATTTCAGGTATCTCTTCGCATGAAAAACTTTCTCATACCTGCAAACTCTTCAAAGTGTATACTTTTTTCTACACTCTAGCATCTGCGCGTATATTTTTTTTTACATTTTACGTTTTGGAGACTATTTAGTCCAGATACTCCTGATATTTTTCCAGCATGTTATAGAAGGTCTTCCTGGAGATCCCCATCAATTTCGCAGCTTCCGTGCGGCTGCCTTTCGAAATCTGCAGTGCCTCTTTGATCAGATCCACGTTGGATAGAATAATTGCCTGCTTTTTCTCTTCCAAACGCTCTTGCGCGGTACGATGCAACGCGAATACCTCGCTGTGAAAACGACCGCTTTGAAGTGAGTCAAGCAAAGCTTCTCTAGTGATCACATCGGAATCTGAAAGGACACAGACACGGTTCATGACATTGCGAAGTTCACGGATGTTTCCCGGCCAGTCGTACTGCATCATCAGCTCTTTAGCCGCCTCGTTCAGTACTTTAGTCTGCAAATTGTTAATACGGCTCGTCTGCTTCAAGAAAAAATCACTGCATGCTAAAACGTCCTCAGCGTGTTCCCGTAGCGGCGGGATCGTAATATTCAAGACCATCAGCCGGTAATACAGATCCTCACGGAAAAGTCCTTCTTCGATCATATTTTCCAGTGACCGATTTGTCGCTGCAATGATGCGAACATCAACAGAGATGTTCTTTGTCCCACCGACCTTTGTGATTTGCCGTGTCTCCAGTGCGCGCAGCAGCTTGGTCTGGAAATGCAACGGCAGTTCTGCTACTTCATCCAGAAACAAAGTCCCGCCGTTTGCCAACTCGAACTTACCGATCTGCCCAGATTTAGAAGCGCCGGTAAACGCGCCGCTTTCGTAACCGAACAGTTCACTATCGATCAGCTCCGGTGAAATATTAGCGCAATTGATGGCCACAAACGGCTTATTTCTGCGCGGACTATAGTTATGAATGGACTGCGCAAACAGTTCTTTACCGACGCCGCTTTCGCCGTAGATCAGGATATTATACGGACTGGACGCAAAGGACATCGCCAACTTTTTGGCCTCGATCATCGGGCGGCTGCTGCCGATAATATCATCAAAGGTATAGCCCGCCGAAAGCCCGAGTGCATTCTGCACCTGTTTGATCTGCGTCGTACGAGATCGCGATATTTCGGCAACACCACTGACTTTCCCCGCATCGTCAAACAGCGGATACATATCATTGGAGGCCAGCATGTAATCATTGGAACCGTCAGTGGATTCTACTTCAACTTCCCAGTCGATGATCGGCTTGCCATATTTCAAAACGTCCTTAGCCTTTAAATTTTCACGATGTCCTTTGACCGCGATAAACTTCACGCCGATGTCCTGCATGATGTCCTCGATCGGTCTGCCATATGCCTTTTCCCGATCCTGCAGGTGCATGTAGCGGCAAAAATCCGAGTTGGCGTATACCATTCGCAGATCTTTATCGCAGATGTGAATGGAGTTCGGCAGCGCATCCAGCCCCTGAAAGATAAATTCGCGAATCCGTTCATTATGGATAAACAGCAGCATCAGCTCCGAAAACGACGTCTGGAGTGCCTCGAGATTTTCTTTCTGCTCACTGTTCGGATCAGTCAGGATCGCAAAGTCAACAGACTGTTCTTTTGGCAGATGCACGCTCTGTATCGTCTGCATGGTCTGCGGAAAGGAGGCCAGCACAAGACCTTCTCCGCTGCAAAGGATCAGTTTTTCTTCGGTCAGGTTCTTTTCCCGGCAGAGAAACTCAAACAGTTTTTGGGCAATCGTATTTTGATGGATGAAAGTGATCTCGTTGTCATGTTCCAGCTGAATGCCGCGGCATGACAAGGCATTGTTTTTTTCGTTTTTTTCCATAGTCTGAACGGTTTCGTTTTATTTTTTGTGATTATGCAAGCAGGAATCCTTCCGGGAACGGATCTTTCGGATCCAGGATCCAGGTCGCGAACCCCGCAATGCAAGCGTTTCCTGTAACTTTCGGAACAACGGCGCGGAAGCCCGCTACGGTTGTTTCTTCTACGATCTCACATTGAAAGAGCGAGCCGATGATGCTTTCATGAACAAAGCTTTCGCCGACTTTCAATTTGCCTTTGTTGAACAGCACCGCGGATTTCGCGGAAGTTCCGGTTCCGCAAGGGGAGCGGTCTACGGTCTTCGGCAAAGCGACAACGCAGTTCTGTACATCTGCGCCCGCGGTCTTCGGTTCGCCGTAAAATTCCACATGGGTCACTTCGGTAACAAACTGCAGATCCGGATGGCGGAAATCAACCTGTGCGTTGATATCTCTGGCAATGGACTGTGCCGCTTCGATCAGCTTCGCGCTGTTCTGCGGGCAGATCGGAATACCGACGGATGCCGTCGGGAGAATGGCGTACAGATTGCCGCCCCAAGAAACATCCATGGTAAGCGGACCGAAATCTTTCGTCTCTACGGTGAGGTTTTCGCGGAGGACAAAAGCCGGTGCGTTAATAAAGGAAACTTCCTGAACCACGCCGTTTTCGACCTTGGCTTCGATCGTGATCACGCCGGCCGCAGTGTCCAGCTTGATGACGGTCATCGGTTCGGTGACTTTGACCATTCCGGTCTCGATCAAGGCAACGGAGACACCGATGGTGTCATGTCCGCACATCGGCAGCCAGCCGCTGGTTTCGAAGTAAAGAACGCCGACATCGGTTCCCGGCGTACACGGCTCGGTGATCAGCGTGCAGGACATATAGTCGTTGCCGCGCGGTTCATAAGACAGCAGCGTACGGAACCAATCTTCATTTTCTTTCATGTAGATGAATTTCTCCGCCATGGTATTGCCCGGGATATGCGGGAATCCGCTGACGATGTTGCGGGTCGGCTGTCCGAGTGTATGTGTTTCGATCGTTCTGAATACTTTTTTTGCGTTCATTTTGTAACCTCCTCATAAGTAAAAAAGAAAATACAAATCATCTAGGGAGAGTTTTTTGCGCGCAAAACAGATTCTTTTTTGATTATAGGCGCGGATCTGCGCTCTTGTCAAGAAAATCTGCCGCCCGCTTTTTGCTTTGTACAAGACGGGTTTAGCCTAAATACATGCCGCCATTACAGTGAATAACCTGCCCGGTGATGTATCCGGCCTTTTCGGATGCCAAAAATACAACGGCATTCGCAATATCCTCCGGCAAGCCAATCCGACCGACCGGCAGCTTCTCCAAATAGCCTTGTCGTCCGGTCTCGATCCGCTCTTTGGTCATTTCCGTTTCGGTAATCCCCGGCGCAACGCAGTTCACACGCACGCCATTCGGCCCTAATTCTCTTGCAAGGGTTCTAGTCAGTCCGACCAGACCTGCCTTTGCCGCGCTGTAATGGCTGTAGCCCGGGCATCCGTAAAAAGCGTCCTGTGAGCCAATATTGATGACCGAGCCTTTGGCCTCTATAATATAGGAAATCGCCGGATGCGTCACATTGTAAAGACTCGTCAGATCTGTGGTGATGGTTTCCTTCCATTGCTCGGGCGTCATATCCACAAAAAAAGCTTCTTTGAAGATGCCGGCACAGTTTACGACCACATCCAATCCACCTGCCTTTGCTGCAAGCTCTTCCACTGCCGCTTTCGACGCATCATAATCCGCAATGTCAAAGGCTTTGTAATACACGCTGCCACCGGCAGCTTCAATTTTTGACGCGGTCTCCCGCAGATTCTTTTCGCTGTGGGCCGCTGCCAAGACAACAGCACCCTCTTCCGCCATCGTGATCGCGATCTGTCTGCCGATGCCGCGTCCGGCTCCGGTGATCAACACTTTTTTATCTTTTAACAACATGTCTCTGCTCCTTTTCGTGGTTTACACAGATTTCTGAATGGTCCGCTCTATGATATTTTCCTGAATACTTTCTTCCAGATCAACGAAGAAAGCAGAATATCCGGCAACGCGGACAAGCAGATTGCGGTAATTTTCCGGATGTGCCTGCGCATCCCGCAGGGTCTCGTTGTCTACAACATTGATCTGCATGTGTTCGCCCTCCATCTTGAAGTAGGTGCGCAGAACAGTTTCCAGAATGTCAATGCCTTTTTCACCTTTTACGATATGTGGGTCGAAACGTTGATTCAGCAGATACCCGCCCTGTGCATAGCACCGCTTGCCAGAGCAAACGGATTTAATAACAGCCGTCGGGCCGTTGACATCCATGCCGATCATCGGAGACGCATTATCTGCGACCGGTGTGAAAGCCTTTCTTCCGTCCGGGGTCGCGCCGATGATCTTACCAAGAACCATATTGTAGGACTGTGTCGCAAATACAATGTCAAACTGTCCGCCGCGTCCATCCTGGTATTTCTTTGCTTCTTTGTGGATCGTGCTGGATACAAATTCGGTATATTTATCTGCCTGTTCAAGATCGTTGCCGTACTTCGGCGCGCGATTGATCAGCATCTGCCGTTTTGCCTCATTGCCTTCGAAATTCGTTTCCAGCAAGTCCATCAGTTCGGCCATGGTCAGATATTTCTTATTAAATACGCACTCTTCGATCGCCGCAAGGGAATCCACAATGTTAGCCAGACCGGTCACGCCAAAAGCACCCCAACGGTGCGGGCAG
>URWB01000013.1 GCA_900551415.1 uncultured Eubacteriales bacterium | reverse complement strand
AAATAAGTCTCACCCGTCCCCACCCGTGCATAAGTTAAATGCACAGCATGAGCAAACCTGAACCCACGGATGTGTCTCCCGTGGGTTTTCTCGTATGTATCGTATTCCGCGCGGCGATATCAGCCTCGCGCGGCGTTTCATAGACAAAAAGCAGGAAGGAGTTTACCCCGCCATGGCAAAAGAAAGTGTATTGACCAAACTCAGACGCAAGGTCGATAAGGAGTTCGCGGATGAGCTGCAAAGGCAGCAGGACATAGAGCAGCAGGAGCGCGAGCAGGCGAAAGCGCTTGAAAAACAGCAAAAGAAAGAAGCTGCCATCGCCGCCTATCGTGAGAAGCGAGACCTGACCGTCGCGGACTTTTTTCGCGTCGCCGGCCTGCCGCTGCCGGACGATTTTGCGGACATTGCCGATCACACCATCAGCGATTTCACCGCAGACCCGCGCAGGCTGACGCCGGATTCGATTTTTTTATACTGGGGGAAATCCCCGATCTCTGCCGGTGATCCGGCATCGGTGCTGCAGATGGCCATTGACAGCGGCTGTCTGTGCGTGATCAGCAACAAACCGTGCGCGCACCCGCATACGCTGCTTCTGCCGGATACGACCGATGCGTTGGAGGGTACGAACCGGATCCGCGAAGCCTATATCAAAGCCTCCCACTATATCCGCTCCCTGCACAAAGCGAAGGTCATTACGGTGACCGGGTCGGTCGGCAAGACCTCCACCAAGGAGATGATCGAAGCCGTCCTGCGGCAGCATTATAAGACGCCTTTGATCTCCAAGGGCAATAACAATTCCATGTTTTCGATCACGCGCAATATTCAGAGCCTCAAGCGGACGACGAATGTCTATCTGCAGGAGGTCGGCGCGTTCGCGCCGAAAACCATCGAATACTCGGCAAGACAGCTCGCGGCTGATATCGCGGTCTACACCAATATCGGTGTTTCGCATATCGAAAGCTACGGCAGTCAGGAAGCGCTGACCGCGGACAAATTATCGCTTTCGACCTTCGGCAAGCCGGACGGGCTTGCCATCATCAACTACGACGATCCGATCCTGATGGGACATCGTTTTACCCAACAGGTCATCACTTACAGCCTCAAAAATCCGCAGGCCATGTACTACGCCAAGAATATCCTGCGCGCGGACGACGGCTATACTTTTACACTCGTCGACCGCGCCGCCGCCGAGGAGCATCCGGCGCAAATCCACGTGCTCGGCGAGCACAATATTCTCAACGCCGTCGTCGCCTTTGCGGTCGGCAAGGCTTTGAAGCTGCCGGACGAGGAAATTCTCGCCGGCATTGCGTCCTACCATCCTTCCGGCATGCGTCAAAATCTGCTGCAGGCAGGTAAGTACCGCGTCTTCGCGGACTGCTACAATTCTTCCCTGCTTGCCGTTGACAATACCCTGAAAGTCCTCGACGAGCTGCGTCTGCCGGACAAAACGAAGCGCATCGTCGTCCTCGGTGACGTGCTGGCGCTCGGCGACCTTAGCGAAGAAACACACCGCGAGATTGGCCGCGTCTGCACGCAGCACAGGATTGATCTTCTGATCGGCTACGGCATCGCGATCCGCTATGCCATCGAAGAAGCAGCCGCCGCGGGCATGCAGGCACATTACTACGCGGACCGCGCCGAAATGGAGGCGGCGGTCAGAGCCGCGGTCCGTCCCGGCGACATCGTGCTGTTTAAGGCTTCCCATGGTGTCAATCTGGGCGCCTCGATGGACAAGCTCTTCGGCACCGACCTCAACGAAAGCTCCGCCATCGGACACAAACAGTTCCGCATCGAAGTCCATGGAGATTTTGAATTCTATATCTTCGAAAACAGCGCCTCACTCAAGACCTACCTCGGTCACGATGCTGTCGTCGAAGTTCCGGCTTTCGTGACTGCCACCGTCACCGACGAGCTGCACGAAACCGAAGTCACGCGTGACCTTCCGGTCGAGAAGATCGGCAAGACCGCCTTTCGCGGCAACGAGGAGATCCGCGAAGTCGTACTGCCGGAAACCGTTGTACGCATTCGCGACGGCGCTTTCCAGGGCTCCGGTCTGGAATCGCTGGATGCACCGGACAGCCTGCTCTCCATCGGCGCACGCGCCTTTGCAGACTGCCCGCATCTAACGACTGTCAACCTGTCGGAAGCGACCGACCAGCTCGGCGACGCGGTGACTGAGAACAGCCCGCAAGCCATGATCATGTACAGATAAGTCTGAAAAGATGTCGGCATCGTGCGCCAATATCGCAGTTCGGCATCGTATATCGTAATAAAGCAATCCATTAAGAGAAAGGAGCTATCGCTATGTCATTACACATCGCAGCCAAAAAAGGTCAGATCGCTGAGAGCATCCTGCTGCCGGGCGATCCGTTAAGAGCAGAATTTATCGCAGAGAATTTCCTGCGCGGTGCCGAAAAATACACCGACATCCGCAATATGTACGGCTTCACCGGGACCTATAAGGGCGTGCCTGTCTCCGTACAGGGCACCGGCATGGGTATGCCGTCCATGGGGATCTACTCCTGGGAACTGATCACCGAATACGGCGTACAGAACCTGATTCGTATCGGCACTGCAGGCGCTTTTACCGACGAACTCGCGCTCGGAGATATTTTTGTCGCGCTCGCTGCCTCCACTGATTCCAACTACCAGCATGCCTTTGATCTGCCGGGACAGTACAGCCCGTCAGCCAGCTGGGAGCTTTTAACCAAGGCACTTGCCGCAAGCAGTGATACCGGTATCCCGTTCAAGGCGGGCAACGTCGTCACCTGTGACGTGTTCTATGAATTCGGCGACTGGTGGAAAAAATGGGCGCAGATGGGCGTGCAGGCCGTCGAAATGGAAACTGCCGCGCTCTACATGAACGCCGCCTACAACCACGTCAACGCCTTGTCGATGATCTCCATCAGCGACAACTTTGTGACCGGCGCCAAGAGCAGCGTGGAGGAACGCCAGAACTCTTTTACCAATATGATGAAACTTGCACTGGAAACCGCTGTGAAATAGTGCTATACTAGAAAGACAACACTACATGATAATCATGATCTAAGAGAGGAAGAGAACAATGATCGAGATTCAAAACAAAAAAGTAACCGATTGGGTCGCAGAATGCGCCGCCATGACCAAACCGAAGGAAATCGTCTGGATTGACGGCAGTGAAGCGCAGCTGGACGCGATCCGCGCGCTTGCAGTAGAGACCGGAGAAATGGTCAAGCTCAACGAAGAGAAGCTTCCGGGCTGCTACTATTACCGCACCGATCCGAAGGACGTCGCCAGAGACGAAAAGAGAACCGTCATCTGTACGACGGAGGAGAAGGATGCCGGTCCGACCAACAATTGGGTACAAAAGGACGAAATGTATGCCAAAATGAGAGCGCTGTTCGACGGCTCCATGGAGGGGCGCACGATGTATGTGATTCCCTATTCCATGGGCGTGGTCGGCAGCCCGTTCTCCAAAATCGGCATCGAAATCACCGACTCCATCTATGTCGTGCTTTCCATGCACATTATGACACGCATCGGTGATCCTGTGATCGAAGAGCTCAACAAGGGCGCGGACTTCGTCAAATGCCTGCATTCCAAGGCAGAAGTCAACGCCGAAAAGAAATACATCGCGCAGTTCCCGGAGGAAAACACCATCTGGAGCATCAACTCCGCTTACGGCGGCAACGTCCTGCTCGGCAAGAAATGCTTTGCCCTGCGTATCGGCTCTGTGCTGGGTCAGCGCGAGGGCTGGATGGCGGAACATATGCTGATTCTGTGCGTGGAAGCGCCAAACGGTGAGAAAAAATATATCTCCGCAGCGTTCCCGAGTGCCTGCGGCAAGACCAATCTGGCTATGCTGATCCCGCCGAAGCATCTGCAGGCGCAGGGCTACAAGGTCTATACCATCGGCGATGACATCGCTTGGCTGCGTATCGGCGATGACGGCAGACTCTATGCGGTCAATCCGGAGAACGGTTTCTTCGGCGTCGCGCCGGGCACCAACTCCAAGACCAACAACAACGCGCTGATGACGACCAAAAAGAACACCATCTACACCAATGTCGCCAGAAACCTCGACGACAATACCGTATGGTGGGAGGGCTTGGATACGCCTGCGCCGACCAACGGACTCGACTGGCAGAACCACCCTTGGAACGGACAGGCGGAACAGGCGAAAAAAGCCGCTGGCGAGGACTTCGTCAAGGGCGCACATCCAAACTCGAGATTTACCGCTCCTGCGGAGAACTGCCCGTCCATCGCACCGGAATTCTTCACCGGTGAGGGCGTACCAATCAGCGCCATCATCTTCGGCGGCCGCCGCGCCAAGTCCGAACCGCTGATCTGTCAGTCCCGCGACTGGAACCATGGTGTATTCCTCGGCTCCAAGATGTCCTCGGAAACGACCGCAGCAGCCAACGGCGCGGTCGGCGTCGTCCGCTACGACCCGATGGCGATGCTGCCGTTCTGCGGTTATCACATGGCAGACTACTTCCAGCACTGGATCGACATGGGCAAGAAGATGACCAACCCACCGAAGATCTTCAACGTCAACTGGTTCCGTACCGATGACGAGGGCAATTTCATCTGGCCGGGCTTCGGTGAAAATCTGCGTGCGCTGCTCTGGGCGCTCGATCGCTGTGAAGGCAAGGCAGACGCTGTCGAAACGCCGCTCGGCTATCTGCCGACGAAAGACGCACTCGACCTCACCGATCTGGACCTGACCGATGCGCAGCTTGCCGAACTGCTGACCTTAGACCACGAGACTTGGAAGCAGGAGCTCGAAGGCATCAAGACCTGGTACGCGAAGTTCGACCACATGCCGCAGGAGCTGACTGACGCACTGGCAAGACTGGAACGCGAGCTGTAAACGCGTGCGGTACTTATGCCGACATTTTGGAAACATCGCAAGTGATGTTCCCCGAAATCATAGGAAGGTCTGCTTCGCTGCATAGCTTTTAGCGGTGGACTTCCTGCATATTTCCTACATACATAAGCAAGAGGGCTGTACCATGAATGGAAATCCTACGAGATAACCGTTCAGGTCTCAGCCCTCATTTTGATTATATAGGATATATTGCGCAGCGATATTTCCTACGTAACGACAAAAGCACCTTGCGAAGCGACGCGCATGGGCGAGCGTCATGTACGCATAGAAATCCCAGCTTTCGTTACGCGCACTTTTGTCCTGCCCTTTGCCTGCCGCGTGCGGCGTTCTTATGCGCGGCGCTTTGCCTGCCGCCTCTTCCGTTCCCATGGCAGCGCTTTGTCTGCCGCGTCTGCCGTTCCTATGCGCGGCGCTTTGTCTGCCGCATCTGCTCTTCCTATGCGCGGCGCACTCAGTGCATCAGCTCGGACAAGCATACATCTTCAATCGTGCAAAGCTCGTTTTTGTTTGCCTCCATGTAATCCATGATATCGTCCCGCGAGCCGTAAAGGTAAAAATTCTTTGTCACAAACGTGTTCGTTTTCTGCGCCTCCGTCAGCGCGCTTTGTATGTGAGAAAGCGCGGTCTCTCCCGCCACGTAGGAGCTGTCCCAGCTAAGCCCCAGACCGTTCCAAAGCGCGTGATGCTCGGATAATAAAGTCAGGTTTTTGAGATAGCGCTCTCGCAGCTGCGCGGCGTTCATTTGCTCTCGCTGCGGCTCGTCATCATACAGGAGCACAGCGCTCTCCAAGGAGATCCCGCCCATAAAGCGCTCGCTCTCCGTATCCATCTGCGCCCACACAGGCTCTATGGTGTCCCTGCGAAGCGCGAGAATTTCCTCCAGTGCTTTGGCTTCATGCAGTCGAACGTTCAACAAGACCCGCGCGGATTTTGGGAGCTCTGCCAGATCCTTTATCGTTGCTTCATTGTATGCGGCAAAGTCCTCGATACCTTCCAGCTTCGCGTTGGAAACTGTGGTATGCCCGATATGCGTCAGCGCGCCGTCCGCATCGCTTTTCACCTCAAGCTTACCGCGGGTCATTTCCAAAATGACATTCATCTTCCCTACATAGGTTCGCTGCGTGCGTGTGCTCACGCATAACGGAATTTCATATTTCCCAAATCCCGCTTTCTCAATTTCTCCGATCGTATGCAGCCTCGTCTGCGGATAGACGGTTTCCACATAAGCGGAAAGCGTTTGCAGCAGCTCGCTTGCGCGCCCCTCCTCGGCTTCATTCGCCCGCGCGGGATTGACATTGCAAAGATTGACCAGCGGATTCACCCCGAGAAAGACCAGCGCGAGCACCAGCAGTACCACGCAAACCACCTTGAGCGAGATACGTGTCATCATCTGCTTGACGCGCTTTTCAATCAGGCGATCCAGATCCGCCTCCGGTTCCAGCTTCATGTTCTCCAAAGCAAGGTCGAACTCGTCTTTTCTGTTTTCTGTCTTATTCATTTGCTTCCTCCTCGTTCGCCATCATTTTCATTAAGGCTTTCTTCGCGCGCGACCGGATCTGCCGCACATTGACCACAGTCATTGCGTGCGCCTGCGCGATTTCCGCATCGCTTTGTTCCAAATAAACGCTTTCCACCATGATCACCCTCTGACGCAAGGGCAGCGCCGCGATCATCGCCGCGAGCCGCGCTTTTTTCTCGTTGTGCATCAGATTTTCCATCAGGTCAAAGCAATCCGCCGCCTCCAGCATCTCCGCCTCGGTATCCGCGCGGTATTTCTCAGTCCGGAGAGAATTCAAAAAATCATTTCGAATGACCCGATTCGCCCAGGCGAGAAAGCTGCCCGCAGGCTTGTAGGCCAAAAGCGCTTTCAAAAAAGCGTTCTGCACCAGATCCTCTGCCGCAGCTTTGTCCCGCGTGTAGGAACAAGCGATGACCATCAACGACCCGTAATATCGGTTATAAAGTTGTTCGATCAGTCCGTCTTTGTTCATACGTTTTGTTCTCCTTCTACTTACTAAACACAAGTGCGCGGTTTCTGTGACAGGATTGGCGAAAAAAAAGAACGCTGCGTGAAACAGCGTCCCGCAAGTCCTTGTTCAAAACAAACCAAGACTCTTCGCCGCGAAGATCCAGAGGAACATCGTGAAGCACGAAAACATCGAGGAGAACACGACCGCGTCTCCCGCCAGCTCTGCGTCACTGTCCATCTGCTGCGCCATCGGAAACGAGGAAACTGCAGACGGAGAAGCAAAGATGGCAATCAGCGTCACCAGCTCGATATCGCGGAAGCCGAGCAGGATGCCAACCGTCAGCCCGATTGCCGGAACCACCGCCAATCTGCCGATGACACAGATCGCGATGTCCTTTTTGCGGTTCGCGATGCTCTGAAAATCGAAGAACGCGCCCAGCGTCAAAAGCGCCATCGGCGTCGCGACGCCTGCCATCGAGGAAACCACGCCTTCGAGGACCTGCGGCAGGCGCAGATCGATCAGCACCGCGAAAATACCCGCCACTGCCCCCAAAAGCATCGGATTCGAAGCGATCTGCTTCAGCACATGCGCGAAATTCGGCTTGCTGCCGCGGAACACTTCAAGTGTCACCACCGCCAGCACATTGTAGATCGGCACGATCACCGTAATCATCACCGACGGCAAAATCAGCTCATCGCCGCCAAAGATATTGGATACGATGGGAATCCCCATGATAACAAAGTTACTCCGAAAAATCGCCTGAATCATCGCGCCGCGCGTCTTGGGGTCCTTGCGGAGCTTCATCACGACAGCCACCGTCAGCGCGTAGACAGACAGCACTGCCAGCACGCCAAAGGTCATCAGCTTCCCCTCTATCGCGCCGCGGATATCCTTCCCATATAAATTGGAAAACATCAGCACCGGGAAGAACACCGTAAACACCGTCTGATTCATCTTTTTGACGTCATGCGCGTCTACAAGTCCCTTGCGGCGAATCAGCATGCCGATGCCCATAATCATAAAAATCGGCAGCACCGCCTCCAGTGCGATGATAAAATTGCTTAACATTCGATTCTGTTCCCCCTTGCTGTCAAACGTGTCTTTTCTTATCATACACCTTTTTTTCTCTGCAAGAAAGAGCAAAACGCGAAATACCGAAATAAAATGATAAAAATCGAAAGAAACCGAAAAAATCGAATACGCAGAAACAGCATGCGGCTTCTGCGGTGCTTCCGCAGATTTCGCATGCTGCTTCCATGAGGAAAGGTTCCGGCTCTTATACCGGAATTTTATGAATCCATCCGGCAGGTGCCTGAATTCTGCCCTGCTGAATGGCTGTCAACGTATCGTATAGTTTTTGGGTGACAGGTCCCATCTGTGTCATGCCGGACGGAAAAACGATTTCCGTTCCATGATCGACGATCTTGCCGACAGGACAAATGACCGCGGCCGTACCGCAAAGACCTGCTTCCGCCATATCCGTGAGTTCGTCCTTATAAATCGGTCGTTCTTCAACCGGCAGCCCCAGATAATGCTCCGCGTTAAAATGTCCGTATATCCGAAACATCCATTCTCCCGACGCTGCCTCTTCGGTCAGATCGAAGGCGGATGCGTATAATTTTTTCAATTGTTCAAGGAACCGCGCGTCACTTTCGTTCATAATCACTCCATTTGTATTTATAAACAATTCTTTTGCGTTTATTTTGTATTATTCAACAACTATTTTTATACTTTAATATGTTTTCGCGCAAATGTCAAGTTTTTTTAAAAGATTTTTTGTATTTTTTGAAGGACAAAAAACGCAGGGGCATATCGCGCGGCTGCGTGCCGTTCGAATCCCTCTGCGTTTGCTGTTTTGCCGTTTTCGCGGCCTCAATTCTGTTTTTCGTTTTTCCTAACTGCACTCCTCTTGATACGCGCGTTCTGTTTTTTCGCGCTTTTCTTCGAGTGCTTCGGCCAAAATCATGTCCTTCACCTTCATCAAACGGGTCTGGTTGCCGCGTTCATTTTCATCCAGCTTCATGCGGATATAGCGAATGGTCATTTCCATCTGCGGAATCTTGACGTATTCCAGCGCGTTAACACGCCGACGCGTCCGTTCCAGCTCCGCCGCAAGCATCTGCGCCTCTTTTTCCTTGGCTGCCAGTTCCAACATAATCGGAAAAATGTCGGCCAGTTCTTTGATTGCGGAATCAAGCTCTCCGGAGGTTGAAGCGTAACCGTAAGGGTAGATGTCCGACGCGTCCTGCGCAGTCGTCTCAAAGCCGAAGCGCGGCACATCCACGCTCATCACATTCTTGCTTCCGACGGTCAGCGTGACGCCTTGCTTCGGGAACATCAGCGCTTCCTCCATAACCTCCTTGCTCATGACCGCGCCGGCAATCGAAAAACTGCCGTAAACATCAGCCAGCGCTTTCTCCACCTGCTCGCGGAGCGCTTTGTTTTCCCGCGCAAGCTCCAAAAAGCCCTTCATCAGTTCATCGCGCTTATCCTTGAGCAGCTTGTGTCCGCGTTGGGCGGTCGCCAGCCGTTTCTTCAAAGTGGTGAGCATCATTCTGGTTGGATTTACATTTAACCGTTCCATTCCGTTTCCTTTCTCACACTGCGCGTCTATTTCAGATACTTCTCGATATATTCATCCTTGATACGTTTCAGCTCGCTCTTTGGCAGCATCGCCAGCAGCTTCCAGCCGATATCGAGCGTTTCTTCGATGGTACGGTCCGTATCGTAGCCCTGTGAAACGTATTCTTTCTCGAAGGCCTGCGAAAACTTCGCGTACATCAAATCTACCTCTGTCAGGGCTGCTTCACCGAGAATCGTGACCAGCTCCAAACATTCCTTGCCGCGCGCGTAAGCCGCGAACAGCTGGTTCATCGTGTCAGCGTGATCTTCACGCGTTTTTCCATTTCCGATACCCTTATCCTTGAGCCTGGACAGGGACGGCAATACGTCGATCGGCGGCTTGATGCCCTTGCGGTACAGTTCTCTGCTGAGGATGATCTGTCCCTCTGTGATGTAGCCGGTCAGGTCAGGAATCGGGTGCGTCTTGTCTTCTTCCGGCATCGTCAGAATCGGGATCATGGTAATCGATCCGTCATAGCCCTTCTTGCGGCCGGCTCTTTCATACATGGTCGCGAGGTCCGTATACAGATAGCCCGGATAGCCGCGGCGTCCCGGCACTTCCTTACGCGCCGCGGATACCTCACGCAGCGCCTCGGCATAGTTGGTGATATCGGTCAGGATGACCAATACATGCATACCAAGGTCAAATGCCAGGTATTCCGCCGCGGTCAGCGCCATACGCGGGGTCGCGATACGCTCTACCGCCGGATCGTTTGCCAGATTCATGAACAAAACGGTTCTGTCGATCGCGCCGGTGCGGCGAAAATCAGAAGCGAAGAATTCCGCTTCTTCGTGCGTAATACCGATGGCCGCGAATACGACCGCGAAATTGCCCTCGCTGCCTCTGACCTTCGCCTGCCGCGCGATCTGCGCCGCGAGATCCGCGTGCGGCAGACCGGAGGCCGAAAAGATCGGCAGCTTCTGTCCTCTGACCAAGGTGTTCAGACCGTCTATCGCCGATACACCGGTCTGGATAAATTCGGATGGGTAATCACGTGCAGCCGGATTCATCGGCAGGCCGTTGATATCCAGATATTTTTCGGCGATCAGCGCCGGGCCGCCGTCCTTCGGACGACCCATCCCGTCGAACACGCGGCCGAGCATATCCGGTGATACCGCCAGCTGCGTACCATGTCCGAGGAACCGCACTGTGCTTTCCTTGAGGTTGATGCCGGCGGCGCTTTCAAACAGCTGTACCAGCGCGTTTGAGCCGTTGACCTCCAGCACCTTGCAAAGTCTCTTTTCGCCGGTCGGCAGCAGAATTTCTCCCAACTCATCATAGGTAACATTTTCAACATCCTCGACGAGCATCAGAGGTCCTACGACTTCACTGATTGTCTTGTATTCTTTAATCATGCGAGCTCAGCCTCCTTCTGTACGATTTCATCAAACTCGGCAGTCATCTCCGCGAGAATCGCCTCGTACTGCTCCTGAATCTTCGCTTCTTCTACATATTTGAAACGGCCGATCTGTTCCCGCGCGCTCATTTCAGTAATTTTTTTGAAGGAACCGCCTTCACCGACTGCCTTGATCGCGGCCTCATGCCAGCCGAGAATCATCTTGAGCAGCAGATACTGCTTCGTCGTGGAAGTAAACGTATCGATTTCGTGGAACGCGTTCTGGTGCAGATAGTCCTCACGAATGGATTTGGCAGTTTCCAACTTCAAACGGTCGGTAAAGGACAGGGAATCCACGCCGACAAGCTGCACGATCTCGTTCAGCTCCGCTTCCTCCTGCAAGAGGTGCAGTGCCTTTTGCCGCAGCTTCGGGAAGTCCTTCGCGACATTGTTTTCGTACCACTCCTGGAGTTTATCCACATACAGGGAGTAGCTCTGCAGCCAGTTGATAGCAGGGAAATGACGCTTATAGGCCAGCGAAGAGTCCAGACACCAGAATACCTTGACGATACGAAGTGTCGCCTGCGAT
Source organism: uncultured Eubacteriales bacterium (assembly GCA_900551415.1). GTDB lineage: Bacteria > Bacillota > Clostridia > Peptostreptococcales > Anaerovoracaceae > CAG-238. The sequence continues at coordinate 16,129 of URWB01000013.1, read as the reverse complement.
ACCGGTTCCGAAATATCACCGCCCGGAGGCGATACGGCTCCAATCGCGGAAAGCGCGCCCAAACGTCCTTCCTTGCCTAAGGAGATTGCTCTGCCCGCGCGTTCGTAGAATTGCGCCAGGCGGGAACCAAGATAAGCGGGATAGCCCTCTTCACCCGGCATTTCCTCCAAACGACCGGACATCTCTCGCAGCGCCTCTGCCCAGCGAGAGGTCGAGTCCGCCATCAAGGCAACCGAGTATCCCATATCTCTAAAATATTCCGCGATGGTAATACCGGTATAAATCGATGCTTCACGCGCCGCTACCGGCATATCGGAGGTGTTGGCGATCAAGACCGTCCGCTTCATCAGCGATTCTCCGGTGCGCGGGTCCTTTAACTCCGGAAACTCCATCAATACATCTGTCATTTCGTTGCCGCGTTCCCCGCAGCCGATGTAAACGACGATGTCGGCATCTGCCCATTTTGCGAGCTGGTGCTGCACGACCGTCTTACCGGAACCGAACGGACCGGGAACGGCTGCAACACCGCCCTTCGCTATTGGGAAAAATGTATCGATGACACGCTGTCCGGTAATCAGCGGCATCTCCGGCACTAACTTTTCTTTGTAGGGTCTGCCGCGGCGAACCGGCCACTTCTGCATCAAGCTCAGTTCGCGCATGCTGCCATCCGCAAGACGCAGGCGGCATACGGTTTCATCAACGGTAAAGGCTCCGGTTTCGATAGACTCTATTGTGCCGGATACGCCGTAAGGCACCATGATCTTCTGCTCGACAACCACAGTTTCCTGGACGGTACCGAGGATGTCGCCCGCTTCTACTTCCTCTCCCGCGCTGACGCAAGGCACGAAGTTCCACTTCTTCGTTCTCGACAGTGCCGGCACCTTGATGCCGCGGGTGATATTCGTTCCGACCTCTCTGACCATTTCTTCCAGCGGTCTTTGAATTCCGTCATACATGGTTTCGATTAAGCCCGGACCCAGTTCCACGGACAGCGGACTGCCTGTGGATACGACCGGCGCGCCGGGTCCCAACCCTGCGGTCTCTTCATATACCTGAATGGAGGCTCTGTCTCCACGCATTTCGATAATTTCTCCGATCAGCCCCTGCTCACCGACGTGTACCACGTCGAACATATTCGCTTCTTCCATACCGGAAGCGATGACCAGTGGTCCGGATACTTTTACAACTTTTCCTTGACTCATTTTGCTTCACCTCCAAAAAGGATGTCTGCGCCTACGGCGCGTTCTACCGCGCTGCGCACATTCCGCATACCGATACCTAAACTTCCGTCCTTGCTCGGAATCGGAATCACAGCCGGCAGCCGCAGGTCTACATATACTTTGATTTCTTCGTCCATATACTGATAGAGTTCCTCTGTCACGTAGATGATCGCGAAATCCTCCTTGGCAATCTGTTTTAATATTTTTTTTGCTTCTTCGGCCTCATCACAAGGGAAAACCGTAAGTCCAACGGCTTTGAATCCGAGAATGCTTTCCCTGTCGCCGATTACGCCGATTTTATACATAGGTTTCCCTCAGCCTTTCTTTGATTACTGCGGGCTCCGTTCCGACCAGCTTGCCGGTCAGGATCATCCGCAGATTTTTGTTTTCGCTTTCCTTGGCGAGATAGAACGCCGCGATCGGTTCCGGTCCGAAGGTCACATAATGCGCGTCCTTCAAGAACCGCATGCGTCTGTCGTCGCAGAGCTTTTCGAGCAGGGTGAACTGTCCTGTATTGGCTGCCTCTACAGCGCCGCGGCTGAACAGTTCTCCAAAGCCGAACGGTGAGACCCGTTCCGCGAACTGCGGATAGGGTTCCTCATAATTGCCGGTGAAGCTTTGCTCCCGCAGTCTGCCTCCCTGTAGGAACACTTTTTGAAAAAATTCCCATGGTTTGCCAACCTCGCGCAGTCGGACAAAGGTTCTGCAGTTCAGCAGATCCACCTCCAGCTCGCAGTAGTCCCTGATAAATGTATTCTCATGCGCCTCTGCCATCCGCCGCATCTGCGCGTAGCAGGCATGATCCAGCACCAGATCGATCTCCTGCGGGTCGCCGCTCTTGGCATAAAGCTCTGCCGCGTCCGTAAGTCCTTGCCGTATTTCCAAATCCAGCATGATCAGATTGCGTTCGCGAAGCATATCGAGCATCTGCTTTGGATCAAAATTTCCTCCCGCGCTCATCAGCGGCAGCGGATCGATGCCGAGCTCCTCCGCCTTGAGCAGAACTTTCAGGTTGTGATAGTCCTTCGGCAGACGGAACAACGCGAACTCGCCCGCGTTCACGCTCAAAGAGGAAACCAATTCGCTGACACGATTCATTTCTCCGGCAAGCACTTCTTCAAATCCTCTCGGATCCGTAAGCTCTCTGCCGTCTCCATAGCCGAATTCCGCCAAAATATGCATCGACTGCTGCATATCCTTGGCATCCATCACCCGTTCCAGATCCTGCGCTGTGAGCAGCGTCTTTTCGTTTGCCCGAATCAGACTGCAAGGAAACGCGTAGTTTTCCGCTTTTTGCTTACTCATATTCGCACTCCCTCTTATTCTGTGGGAAACAGCAGCTTCGCGGTTTCCGCGGTCAGCTCGGATTTCGCTTCCGAAACCAGTGCTTCGATCGTATTGTTGACCGTCACGTTCCCCGTGTTCAGCAGATATCCGCCGCGCATCTTGCCCATCTTTTCACTGACAATAAAGCTGCCGCAGTCCACCGCTTCGTTCAGCGCACGACATACCTCCGCCGCCACGCTCTGCTTATCCCTTTCGTTAAAAATCAGCACGCCCGCCTTCACGCCCGAGGTCTTGCCGAGATGAACCAGCAATTCGATGTACGCTGCCTTCGGCATGTCTGTGATTTCGTCGATGGCGCGCGCGAAGCATGCTTCGATGATTTCCTGTTTTTTTGCCAGGAAAACCTTGCGGCAGTCGATGTCGGCAACGGATTTACGGCGTGTGATAATCTTATCCTTTTCGATTTTCCCCCTGCGCTCCGCGTCTGCCAGCAGCGTCGCCGCGTTCTTTTCGGCTTCCGCGAGCACCGCTTCACTCCGGGCTCTTGCCTCCGCGAGCGTGATGTCGCGCTCAGCCTCGGCTTCACCCAAAATCCTGGATGTAATCTTTTCTATACTCATATTATTCTCTGCCTTTCCATCGGTATTCCGGCATTCCGATATTCGGAGTGTCTCTTTATACCGGTATTCTCAGCCAGATCAGTACGGAAACCAGCAGCGCGAAGATCGCGTAGGTTTCTACCATCGCGGTATAAATGATACCCTTTACCATCTGATCCGGTCTTTTGGCTGTCAGCTGCAGCGCCGCCGCGGCTGCCTTACCCTGCGCGATACCTGACCAAATGCCTACCGCGCCGATCGGAATGCCCGCGCACAAGAAATAGAAACCCTGCGAAGCACTCAGTTCGATCATGCTGCCGCTGAGCAGACCGATCTTTACCATGATCAGGAAGGCAATAATCAGCCCATAGATGCCCTGTGTACCCGGGAGCGCCTGCAAGATGATGGTCTTACCGAATTTTTTCGGGTCTTCCGCGACAACACCGGAAGCCGCCTGCCCCGCGATGCCGACGCCCATAGCGGAGCCGATACCAGCCAGTGCCGCGATGACCGCGCCTAAAATTGCCAATGCATTTCCGTCAATATATTCAAAGAACATAATATTTCCTCCTGTTACTCTTCGTTTTCAAAACGAATATACTTTGTTTTTTTGCGGAACGGATCAAAAGGTTCTCCGCCGTCAACGTAGAACTTGCCGAAGAATTCCACATACTGCAGTCTTGCCGCGTGAATGAACGCACCGAGCATGTTGATCGCGAAGTTGATCGTGTGACCGACCGCGAAGATCAAAATAAACAGTACCAGACCTGCGACACCGCCGCCAAACAGCGAGCCCATCGTATTGACAACCTGCGCGATGACGCCGGTTGCCAGTCCCAGCGCGAGCAATCTCGCGTAGGACAAAATATCCGAAAGCCAGCTTGTGATGTTGTACAGGTTCGCAAAAGCTCCGGTCAGCATACCGATGCCCTTCTTTCCTCTCGCGCCCGCGAGCAGGACTCCTGCCGCGCCGATGATCGACATCCACTTGCCGGCTGCGCCGAGGGCGCCGATGCCCTGCGTGCTGCCGCCCAAAAGGGCTGCCAATCCGAGAATGGTCAGATACCAGACGCCTTCTCCGCAGATCGCGTCCATCCACCTGCCATCCTTTATCTCCATATAGGCCTGGATCCCCATGCCGATAAACAGGTGGATCACACCTAGGATCAGCGACAGGATCAAAAGCTTCATCGGGTCGTCAAGCGGATTGAACCAAAGCGGTTTCAGCTCCGCGGCCTTGCCGAGGAAGGTGGTTGAGAACACCGTCACCACATCGCCGAACCATCCGCCGAACAGCGCACCCCACACGAAGGTGGAGATCCCGCAGTAGAAGAACAGCTTCACCATCTTCCATGTTGTGCCTTCGAGATCGAATTTTTTGAGAATGATGAAGCACCCGATTGCCATCAGCAGCCCGTATCCCGCGTCACTGAACATCATACCGAAAAATACGATATAGAACAACGCGTAGATGGAGGTCGGGTCAAAGCCCCAATAGCTCGGCAGCGAATACATCTCGGTAATCGCCTCCGTAGGTCTGAAAAAGCTCCTGTTTTCCAAGAGTACAGGGACTTCTTCCTCTGCTTCCGGCTCGCGGAACGCGTAATAGCATTCGTAGTCGTCCAAAAGCTCCGCTGCTTTTTTTGCGCACTTTTGTGGAATCCATCCTTCCAGGAAGAAGGTTCGTTTGGTTTTCAGCAGTTTTGTTTTGATTTTTTCCTTATCCGCCGCGATGGTCAGCATATCGGCATAAGCCTCGATATCTGCTTTGCGCGCGGATTTTTCGGCAGCCTCCTTCGCTGCCTTTTCATACTCTTCCCTTAATACATCTTTTTCCCCTTGAATCCGTATAAGGTTCTCGCTTGCTGTGCCCTTCATCGTGCCGAAGGTCACCTGTGAAAAACCGTATTGCTTTAAAATTGTCTGCACATCGGCTGCCTGCTCGGTCAGCATCAGAATCGCCGCGTAGTACATATCCTTGTCTATATGAACGATTTTGAATACTGTGCCGTCCGTTTCCGCCTGTCCCGCCAGCGCGCCTGCCAGCGCGTCGGTATCTGTGCCCATTGGGAGCACACCGGTCTGCGCCAAGGTCTTTTTGGTGCCGGCCAGCTCCAGCGGAAGGTCGTAGGCCTCCCAGGCTTTGAGAGAAGTTTCGTCCTGTTCCAGCTTATTTCTGCGCTCGCAGATCGCGTTAATCCGATGATTCAGGTTCAGAATATCTTCCACCTGTTCGCGAATCGTGTTTCCGGAATCCGCCATCAGACACCGCATGCCCCGCATGGAAACCTTCCTGCGTGTCGCAAACAGCGGCTGCTTGAGATTCCCGTACTTTTCGATGACTTCCAGCGCGAGATTGACGTGGCTGATTTTTTCCTCCAGCCTTGCCGTTTCGTCGCGGCTCTCATCGGCGGTGACGTTCTCCGCCCAGATTTTGTCCGACAGCTTGGCGCTCTGGTCTGTCAGCTCCACCACGCCGAAATCCATCAGACGACTCATAAACTCCTCTTTTTCGTTGTCAAGTCCAATGACACAGACTCTCTGCATCTTAACAATTGCCACTTGACTTCACGATCCTTTCTGCTATGAATTTTACAATTCGGTCCTGCCTTTCGCCGGCTTCCGCTTCCATCTTTGCGCAGAGTTTTTTTGCGTCCGCGATGGCGTTTTCATATTCCGCCTGCGCAGTCTGCTGTCCCTCCGCGAGAAAAGCCTCATAGCGCGTCTTCGCGTTGATTTCAGCTTCGTCAGCGATTTTTCCGGCTTTCGTGTTTGCATCCTTCATCAGTCTTGCGGCTTCGGTCTTCGCGTCCTTTCGGATTGTGTCCGCGCGTTCTTCTGCCTGCCTGATCGTCTGTAATTCTTCTGTAAACACTTTTTGCTGCCTCCTTATCTTAGCATATTTCTCAAATCTGAAATCTTCCCCTTATACTATATTACCCCAAATTATTATTGATAAAAACAATAAAAAAGCAGTTTTACACAATTTCTTAACATTGCCTAAATGCATACAACATACGTTCCGGTTGGCACAAAAATCGCATGTTTTCTCTTGAAGGCTCCTTCTTTGTTCATTTTTGTGATGCAATATAGTTGCCAAGAGCAATGAGCCGGGCGGCTGCGCTGAAATTCAAAGGGTCTGTATGGATTTGGAGAAAGGAGGCGGTAAGATTGAGGATTACGATTACGCTAAAACGTATTCGGATTACAATTTCGAGCAAAGCAGTCAGTTCGAGCGAATCAGGCATTGCTGTCGCTCGCCTTCTTCGAGAACTGTTGCATAAGGAGTTTCCATCGCTGCTCTTCATCAGCGAGGACAACTCCATTAAAAAACATGGTCACTTTTGACAGTGACCATGTTTTTGGTTGTTAGATTCTATTTAGCGCTCAGGTACGCGTCAATGCTCGCGGCCGCGGTTTTACCCGCGCCCATCGCTTTGATAACGGTAGCCGCACCGGTAACCGCGTCGCCACCCGCGAAGATGCCCTCACGATTGGTTGCCGCGCCGTCGTCCGTGCCGATGCCGCCCTTCTTGTTCGCCTCCAAATGATCGGTGGTGTCAAGGATCAGCGTGTTCAGCTTGGTACCGATGGACATGATGACCATATCGACCGGAATCTCAAAGTTGGAGCCTTCCTTGACGATTGGTTTTCTTCTGCCGGAGGCATCCGGTTCACCGAGTTCCATCTCCACGCATTCGATGGCTCTGACGTGGCCGTTTTCATCACCGAGGATCTGAACCGGATTGTTCAGAAGCTTGAAGATGATGCCTTCTTCCATCGCGTGATGTACTTCCTCCGCTCTGGCCGGAAGCTCCGCGAGGGATCTTCTGTAGATGATGTAAACCTCAGAAGCGCCCATACGTTTCGCGCATCTTGCCGCGTCCATGGCAACGTTGCCGCCGCCGACGATGGCAATCTTGTCACCGTGCATGATCGGTGTATCGTATTCCGGCAGATAAGCCTTCATCAGGTTGATACGCGTCAGATATTCGTTCGCAGAGCAAACGCCGATGTAGTTTTCGCCCGGAATGTTCATGAAGGACGGAAGTCCCGCGCCTGTGCCGATGAATACGGATTCATAGCCGCCTTCCTTCATCAGCTCATCAACCGTAAACGCACGTCCCGCTACCGCGTCCGTCACGAATTTCACGCCCTTGGCTTCAAGCTTCGCGACTTCCTGCGCTACGATCTCTTTTGGCAGACGGAACTGCGGGATCCCGTAAACCAGTACGCCGCCGGTCTTGTGCAGCGCTTCGTAAACGGTAACCTCATAGCCCTTGTTTACCAGATCGCCCGCGCAGGCAAGTCCCGCAGGGCCTGCGCCGATGATGGCAACTTTGTGACCGTTGCCTTCCACCGGTTTGATTTCTTCATCACCGAAGTTCGCCGCGTGCCAGTCCGCGACAAAGCGTTCCAGTCTGCCGATCGCAACCGGTTCGCCCTTCTTGCCGTGCACGCATTCGCCCTGGCACTGATTTTCCTGCGGGCAGACACGTCCGCAGATTGCAGGCAGGGAGCTGTCCTCAGTGATAATCTCGTAAGCTGCTTCAAAATCTCCCTCTGCCACCTTCTCGATGAACAGCGGAATCTTAATATTGACAGGACATCCGGACACGCAAGGTTTCTTGCGGCATCTTAAGCAGCGCATCGCTTCGCGGATCGCCTGATCTTCTGTATAGCCTGTGCAGACTTCCAGGAAATTTTTGTTTCTGACTTCCGGCTTCTGTTCCGGCATCGGGTTCTGCTGATGTACCAAATTAATCATGATAACGAACACCTCCTGTTAATCTGCATACGTGCGCGCGATCTTCGGCTTCCTGGTCTTTGTAGTATGCCGATCTTCTGATCAGATCATCCCAGTCGACCAGCGCGCCGTCAAATTCCGGACCGTCCACGCATACGAATTTATCTTCGCCGCCGATCTTGCATCTGCAGCCGCCGCACATACCGGTACCGTCAATCATGTACGCGGTTAGGGAAGCAACGGAGTGGATGCCGTATTTTTCCGCGATCTGGCAGGTGAACTTCATCATCATCGGAGGTCCGACGGCGATGACTTCATCAAATTTTTCGCCTGCCTGAATCAGCGCTTCCAGCTTCGCGGTCGTGAAACCTTTTTCGCCGTAGCTGCCGTCGTCTGTCATCATGTACAGTTCGTCAACACCTGCACGGAACTCATCTTCCAAAATGACCAGATCTTTGGTTTTGAAACCGGCGATCATCACAGTTTCCACGCCATGCTTGTGCATACCGCAGGCTAGCGGATACGCGAGCGCATTGCCGGTACCGCCGCCGACCACGCAGACTCTCTTGAGTCCGTCCATATGGGTCGGCTTGCCCAAAGGTCCTACGATATCCGCGAAGCAGTCGCCCACTTCCAGCTGATCCATCAGCATGGTGGTTCTGCCGACTGCCGCGTAGATCAAATCGATGGTGCCATCCTCTTCATTATGTCCTGCCATTGTCAGCGGGATTCTTTCACCGAATTCATCTGTTCTGAGGATGATAAATTGTCCCGGTTTCGCGTGTTTTGCGACCAGAGGCGCATAGATCTTCAGCCAGACCATATTGTGGTTCAGTCTTCTTTTCCAGGTAACTTCAAATCTTTTCATGGTTGTTCATCCTCCTTTCCCTACTTGCCGAAGCTGTCCTGACGGTGCTTCAGTTCCTTATATCTTTCCATCGCGCATTCTTCACCCTTTTCGAAGAGTTTTTCTGCTCTTTCAGGGAATCCGAGCTTCAGGGAGTTGTAACGAACTTCGCCCATGATGAAATCTCTGTAGGATTCTGTCGGTGCAGCGGAGTCAACGGACAGCGGATTTTCGCCCTTCGCTTCCAGCTCCGGATTGTATCTTAACAGGTTCCAGTATCCGGCTCTGACTGCCTTCTTCATTTCGAGCATGGACTTGTTCATGCCGGCTTTGACACCGTGGTTGATACAAGGCGCGTAAGCGATGATCAGGGAAGGACCGTGATAGCTTTCCGCTTCGCGAATTGCTCTGAGTGTCTGTTCCGGGTTCGCGCCCATCGCGATCTGCGCGACATAGACATAGCCGTAAGCCATTGCGATCTGCGCAAGGTCTTTTTTCTTGACTGCCTTACCGGAAGCCGCGAATTTCGCGACCGCGCCGACCGGTGTGGATTTGGATGCCTGACCGCCTGTATTGGAATATACCTCGGTATCGAATACCATGATGTTGACGTCTTCGCCGGACGCAATGACGTGATCCAGACCGCCGTAACCGATATCGTAAGCCCAACCGTCGCCGCCGAAGATCCACATGGATGGTTTGGTCAGCAGGTCAGCGTTCTCAACGACATATTTCGCGTCTTCGTTAGTGTCCGCGAGCTTCTTCGCCGCTTCCAGCAGAACTTCTCCGGTTGTCTTGGAGGTTTTGCCGTCGTGCATGGAAGCCACCCACGCCTTTGCCGGCACGCCGACAGCGTCATACAGTCTTTCGACTGCGGACTTCAATTCGTTTCTTCTCGCGTTGACGGAGGTCGCCATACCGAAACCGAATTCAGCGTTATCCTCGAACAGGGAGTTTGCCCATGCAGGACCTCTGCCCTCTTTGTTTACGGTATACGGTGTCGCCGGAGCGGAAGCGCCCCAAATCGAGGAGCAGCCTGTCGCGTTCGCGATGAACATGCGGTCACCGAACAACTGGGTTACCAGCTTCGCGTAAGGAGTTTCGCCGCAGCCAGGGCAAGCGCCGGAGAATTCCATGAGCGGTGTCTTGAGCTGTGCACCTTTGACGGTGCTTTCCTTGAACGGCGTTTCCTTTTCGTCAACATTCTTATATAAATGATCGTATTTTGCCTGTGCCGCGTGCATGAAGTGATCTTCTGCCGGTGCCATGGTGATGGCCTTGTTTCTCGCAGGGCATACCTCTGCGCAGGAACCGCAGCCTGTGCAGTCCATCAGAGACCAGCCGAGCGTGAACTTCTTGTCCTTCGCGCCCTTCATCGGTACTGCGTCAGCAACGCCTTCCGCTTCCTCCGCGGTCATCACGAACGGACGAACAACGGCATGCGGACAAACGCTCGCGCACCAGTTACACTGCATACAGTTCTTCACGTCCCAATGCGGAAGATCCGCCGCGACACCGCGCTTTTCGTAAGCCGCGGTACCCGCAGGCATCATGCCGGTTACGGTATCCATAAACTTGGAAACCGGAACGTTGTCAGCGGTCAGATTCGCAGTCGGTACCAGAATATCGTTTAAGAATTCCGTGTGCAGTTTGTCTCTGCCTACCAGCGGAGCTGCCGGTGCATCGTCTTCTGCGTTCTTCCAGCTTTCCGGAACCTCGACCTTATGGATATGGTTCAGACCTGCGTCAACTGCCTTGCAGTTCATGTCTACGATGTCCTGACCTTTTTTCTTATATGTCTTTGCGATCGCATCCTTCATGTAGCCTTCCGCTTCCTCGATCGGAATGATGTCAGCCAGCTTGAAGAAAGCAGCCTGCAGGATGGAGTTCGTTCTGCGTGCGCCCAGACCGATCTCTTTTGCCATGGTCACTGCGTCGCAGGTATAGAACTGTACATTGTTCTGCGCGATGTATCTCTTGACCTTGCCCGGCAATTTTTCTTCGAGTTCGTCATCGGACCAGGTGCAGTTGAGCAGGAAGAATCCGCCTGGTTTTACATCCTGTACCATTTCATACTTGTACAGATAAGCTTCGTTGTGACATGCAACAAAGTCAGCCTGTTTGACATAATAGGTCGAGCGGATCGGTTCGTTGCCGAATCTCAGGTGAGAGATCGTTACGCCGCCGGACTTCTTGGAGTCATACTGGAAGTATGCCTGCGCCTTCATATCGGTATGGTCACCGATGATCTTGACGGAGTTCTTATTCGCGCCAACGGTACCGTCTGCGCCCAGACCCCAGAATTTGCAGGCCTTCGTTCCCTTAGGCGCAACGTCCGGATTCTCGGAGCCGTGGATGGACAGGTTGGTCACATCGTCTGTGATGGAAATCGTGAATTCCTTCTTCGGCGCGTCGCTCCACAGGTTTTCGTAAACGGCCAGCACATCGCCAGGCTGTACGTCCTTGGAACCAAGGCCGTAACGACCGCCGCAGATCAGGCAGCTTTCGAATTTCGTACCGCGCAGCGCGGTGACTACGTCTAAGTATAACGGCTCGCCGGTACCGCCCGGTTCCTTGGTTCTGTCGAGAACCGCAATCTTCTTGACGGTTTCAGGCATCACGTTTAATAAGTACTTGGTGGACCATGGTCTGTAAAGATGTACTTCCACGATACCAACCTTCCGGCCTCTCGCGTTGAGGTAGTCGATCAGTTCCTCCGCGCATTCGCATACGGAACCCATCGCGATGATAATTTCCTCCGCGTCCGCCGCGCCGTAATAGTTGAACGGTTTGTAGTCTGTGCCGATCTTGGCATTGACCATTTCCATGTATTTGTTGACAAGATCCGGCGTTTCCAGATAGGCAGTATTGCAGGCTTCTCTGTGCTGGAAGAAGGTTTCCGGCTGCTCTGCAGAGCCCATCGTATGCGGGTGGTTCGGATTCAGCGCGTTCTGCTTGAATCTCTTGAGCGCGTCCCAGTCAACCATTTCTTTGAGATCATCGTAATCCCATACTTCGATCTTCTGCTGTTCGTGAGAAGTACGGAAACCGTCAAAGAAGTGCAGCATCGGTACACGGCCTGCGATCGCGCTTAAATGCGCAACAGCAGCCAGGTCCATGGCCTGCTGTACAGAGTTGGAGGCAATCATGCCGAAACCGGTCTGGCGGCAGCCCATGACGTCACTGTGGTCACCAAAAATATTCAGTGCGTGAGTCGCGACGCAGCGAGCGGCAACGTGGAACACAGCCGGTGTCTGTTCACCTGCTAATTTATACATATTCGGGATCATCAAGAGCAAACCCTGGGATGCTGTGAACGTAGAGGTCAGAGCACCGGCAGCCAGCGCGCCGTGAACAGCGCCTGCAGCGCCTGCTTCAGACTGCATTTCAACGATCTTGACTTTTTCACCGAAGATATTGGTTCTGTCCTGGGAAACCCATTCGTCCATGTTTTCTGCCATAGGTGAGGATGGTGTGATCGGATAGATCGCAGCAACCTCAGAGAAGGCGTATGCAACATGAGCAGCAGCGGCGTTTCCGTCCATAGTTTTTAATTTTCTCATGTCTATTCTCCTTCCTGCATACCTAACGCTTCACGCTGTAAGAAAATGTACTCCGGTACTTCCAGTTCCTTGATGACGTTCCTCGGGCATACATACTGACATACGTGACAGTCCTCACAAAGCTCCGGATCGATTACGGAATGCGTGCCGTCCTCATAGATGGCCAGGTTCGGGCAGTTCGCTTCGCAATCGAAGCAGCCGGAACAACCGGTTCCGCAAACCTTCGCTTTGGTTTCTTTATCATCTGTCGAGGAGCAAGCGACCATCTTCTGTCCCTTGTACGGAACGATGGTGATCAGGTGCTGCGGACAAGCAAAGGTGCAATCCTTACATCCAACGCACTTATCCGGATCAACCTTCGCGACGCCGTTCTCCACCTTGATGGCATCATATCGACAGACAGCCGTGCAGGCACCCTGTCCGAAGCAGCCGGTCACGCAAAGATCCATCGCCTTGCGGTCGAGCTTCGCGGCCTCCTGGCAGGTGGTGATTCCCGCGTTCTTGAGCTGGAACGCAATGCGTCCGTCTCCGGAACAGCGTACAAACGCAACGGTAGATTTTAATGCAGTCAGGTCATGCAGTGTGTCTACGATAATCTTCTTTTTGCATTTTACCGCACAGGCAACGCAGCCTACACACTTGTCATAATCGATCACAGCGTGGTTATCAACAATCGATACCGCACCCTCCGGACATGCTCTTTCACATTCTCCGCAGGCAATACAGCCGTATCCGCAAGTCTTGCGAACCACTTCATCATCTTCCTCTGTGGAAGAACATGGAATAAAGTTGGTGGCATCTCTTGGGATCATGCGGATCAGCCCCTGTGGACAGACGTCCTCTTTCGCGCAGTCACCGCAGCCGTCGCACTTTTCTCTGTCGATGACGATACGTCCGTCAACCAAACTCATCGCCTTCTGCTTACAGACTTCGATGCAGGAACCGACGCCGACGCAGCCACTCTTGCATTCGCCTCTGGCAAAACCGCTTTCTACGGCTTCTTTGCAGGACGCGCATCCCGCGAAGCGTTTCTGTCCGGCAGCAGTTCCGTTACAGGCGACGAACGCGACTGTGTTCTGAGATGCTAATTTTTCCTCTTGAGCGAAACTCATACCTAACTCCTCCTTATAGCATATTAAGTTTTTTTGCAGGCGCCGCAGATTCAGGTCGATTTATGGTTTTACTAATACATTATGGGGCCTGTCGAACTGCAGCAAGCCATGCGATTTATCTACACCAAAATGGTTTGATGTCTAAAAAGCTTATGGTATGTATCCAAAATACACCACTTATAATATAGCACATTTTCTCGACTTTCGTCTACAAAATTTGCGGCTGTTTTTCGTATTTTTTGTGTCTATTTTTCAGTACATATCTTCCAGTTCTGCCTGTGCTTTTTTGATACAATACGGAACACCGGATGTAACATATGGTATCTTCGGCTGCTTATCGAACGAACGATTGATATACGATGAAGATCCATGAAGATATACAAAAACGGAAGTGATCGCTCACTTCCGTCTCGTATGGCGGAGGACATGGGACTCGAATCACTTTGCGTAGCCTGAAACCCGCATAAAAAGGAGGTTTTGAGCTATATTGTCTTTTCGTGTAATCAAAAGTATAATCGAATCCGTCTATTTTTTCCCATTTCAATATGCCTGTTTTCCAATCCACGATGTGTTTTTCGTAAACTGCTTAATTTTCGCGCTTTGATTACCGGATCTCAAGGACTTTGTACGCATCCGTGCTTGGATTGCATTCCATACTGTTTTTCTTTCGGCCTAGCTCCGCATGGTGCTGCTCCAGCTGCTTCGCACGTTTCACTGCATGCGCCTGTGCATGCGCGATCAGATCGTAAACATTTGCGTTCTTTTTGTAACCCGGAATATAAGTTGTCAAATCTCTTATAACTTCATCATTTGATGCATAGCTTTTCGTGCTATACCGGAAGTGCTGAAGAAACCAAATCTCGAAGCAAGGATTAGAAAGTAAAAGTTCGACACCGTTTTTCTCCGCAAGTTTTCGTGCCTGATTGATCTGGCCCTGCTTTGAGATATCCGTATCGGTGTCGACCGCACAGAAAGCCAGATCGCCATTCTTCAGATCAAGTTCCTCACTTTGGATATACTGCACAGCTGATGCAACAATTCCAACCGGATCCGTTTCCGTTGAAGAAGTGAATCGAACTCGGTAGTCCTTGTTGTTTTGAAAAAGTTCATAGAAGTATAGCTTTTCTGTCTTGTTGCGACCCTCCGCAGCGATCAGGACCAGCTTTGTGCGAGATCGATTCACTTGACCTCTTTTCTTTTGTTTCACCGCTGCCATGCCAAGTCCTCCAATCCGATATTCGGGATAGCTCCATATCTGCCCTGCAAGTATCCTTTCCGCACATTTTCTGTTTTCCTAGGAGAAAACTCGTCCAGCGAGTAAAGTTCAGTGACGCCGTTTTCGTGGTTCTTTTCTACAAAGTAGATCTGATCACGCCGCAGAAGATCCAGTGATAGAGTCTCCACAGAATGTGTGTTGAAGATCAGCTGGGCTTTGTTTGGATTTGTTTCCCTATTGTTGAACAGCTGGATCAGATATTCCAGGAACAGCGGATGCAGACTGTTATCAATTTCATCGACAACAATGGTTCTTCCGTTTTCCAATGCATCTTTTATGATCGGGCCAAAAATGAAGATCCGTTTCGTGCCCTCTGATTCCGCATCAAAGGGCAAAGTGTATTCGCAGGTTGTATCGTCATTTGTCACGATGTGATTCGTTCTTAGCGTATAGGATGTCATCCTGTAACCCACCTCGGCTCCTCCTGTTTCTTCAATATCATAATAGCTGCTGTCAATTTTGTATCCGCTGATATTGACATCCGCCGTTTTCAGAAGTGCTGTTACAAATGATCGCAGCGGCTCTCCCCCATTAGCAAAAACTGCAAGCATGTTTTGGCTCATAGTAAAACTTTCGTTGTTATAAACGTCTAATTTTTTCGCAAACCACAGATAGGCTTCTTTTGTAAGTTCACAGTTCCAGTTTGTTGCCGTGGCGAGGAACAGCTTGTTCGGCGCTGTTTTTTCCTCGTACTGTTTCAGTTTGCTTTCATTCGACTTTGTGTATTTATAGTCGTTAGTATTCGTTCTTTCAAAGATCAAGGAAGGAAGTTTGCTGCTGTATTTGTACAAATACTCGTCGTATATTTTTGAGGAATCCGCAGAAAAGCCATACTGATATTTCACATGGTTTATCACAAAAGTAAAATCGAATTTTGACGGCAGATGTCTATGTTCCTCATCAAAGGCATACGGATGAATGAACGGTACAGGTCGGTCGATTTGTCTATCATTTGACTCGCGAATAATCCGAAGTGCCGCGGTCATAGCCTTAAAGATATTGCTTTTTCCTGCCGCATTCGCTCCGTAAATAGCAGCCGTAGGAAGCAGATATCCATCTTGATACTCCTGAAGATTTTCTCTATGCTCCGATCCTGCGCCTGCGTCCATGCTCAGCACCGTTTCGTCTCTTAGAGACATATAGTTTTCCACTGCAAATTGAATCAGCATGTCAATCACCTCGTTTTTAAATATACTGATGAATTTATTCTACCAATATATTATAAAATAATCAATATAGAATCAATAAATTTGCAAAAAATATGCAGATTCATTGTTTTTATAGTGAAATATGCAATGCAGTAATGGACTACCGCCGATTCCACGCGAAATATCATGCACAGGCCGCAGCCCGTACTCATTGAAATTCCGACAAAAACGAAGAAACGGAAGTGATCGCTCACTTTCGTCTCGCATGGCAAATGACTCTAATTTTGATAGAAACCCGTTAAGGGGGTGCAATTACGGTTTGGAGGGGGG
>URWB01000012.1 GCA_900551415.1 uncultured Eubacteriales bacterium | reverse complement strand
CAAGTTACTTTACATTCCTTATAATCAGGATGGATTCCTTCCTTCATGTTCGTCTCTGCCTTTCCTGCCGGGCTTACAACCTGCCGACATATTTTTTATTTGGCCGCAAAAACTTTTACAGCCCTTATATGATAGCACAAGCGCACACCGAAAGCAAGCGGAATTTGCAGAAAAATACGAAAAGAATTACGAAAAAAATCTAATCACCTCTTGCAAAGAGAACCGAAGCGCGATATAATACGACCAAAAGAAGCAAAGTAGTCATATTTTAGGGAGGCGTAATCTTAGCTTTTACCGATTAGGAAACAGGCCAGCTCCGCGAAGCCTTTCCGAAAGAAACCTGACACTGCGCGGATTGATCCTGATGGTTTCTCACAAGGAGCAGATCGGGAAGCTGGAGACACAGGGATACCACGCGCAAACACTGGTATGCGGCGCCTGCAAGGAGTTGTTTGCAGAAGCCGAAGGGCCGCGAAAAACGCGGCTTTTTCAAAGCATATCAGTTAGCTTTGTCTAACCCCAGATCTGTACGCACGCTGGTTAGATGATGCTAACCAGCAGGGAGTGGCCGAGATGAAAAACACAAAAAATCCAAAAACACCAGACTCATTCCGGCGCCGACCTTTCGGTGATCGGTTTGATATATACATTCTTACTATTAGGAGGTTCATGATTATGAAAAAAATCGGTTTATTTGCAACAGGTGTACTGTTTGGCACAGCGGGTGTCAAACTGCTATGCAGTGAGGACGCGAAGAAGGTCTACGCTCACACTACCGCTGCCGCGCTTCGCGCCAAGGACAGCGTGATGACCACTGCTGCTGCTGTGCGGGAAAACGCCGGCGATATCTACGCGGAAGCCAAGGTCATCAATGAACGCCGTGCGGAGACAGAGGTTGCCGCCGTAGTAGAGGATACTTCCGCAGAAACATCCGCAGAGGAAAGCAAGGTGGAATGATCCATGAAATGTACAATCCTACATGATTTGCCGGGACGCCTGCGTGTACACTTGTGCTGCGGACGGATGAGCTTATCGCAGGCGGATGTACTGGAATACTATCTGCGTGCGCAGGACGGCGTACAGGATGTAAAGGTTTATGACCGAACCCAGGACGCGGTGGTGGTGTACAACGGAACGCGCGGGGACGTCATCGCCGCGCTGGCATCCTTCTCCTTTGCCAAGGCGGAAGGCATGGAACTGGTGCCGGAGCATACCTCCCGAGAACTGAATCGAGAGTTTGAGGACAAGCTCGCCATCACCCTCATGAGACGATGCGTTTCCAAGCTGTTCCTGCCGGCACCGATCACGTCGGCACTGGCGTTGTTTCGCTCTGTAAAGTACATCAAAGAAGGATTTTTGGCACTGCGCCATGGAAGATTGTCCGTTGCTGTGTTGGATGCCACTGCCATCACGGTATCCATGACAAGAGGTGATTTTTCTACCGCGGGTTCTGTCATGTTCATGCTAGGGCTAGGTGAAATTTTGGAGGAGTGGACACGCAAAAAGTCCGTAGCAGACCTCGCTTCAGCCATGAGTCTGCGGGTCGATAACGTCTGGCTGCAGGCAAATGGAACAGAAATACTGACAAAGATCACAGACGTAAAACCGGGCGATCGTATCGTAATCCGCGCCGGCGGCATGATTCCCCTGGATGGCAAGGTGGCGGAGGGTGAAGCTATGGTGAACCAGTCCTCTCTCACCGGCGAATCCATGCCTGTGCCAAAGCGCCCCGGCAGTCCTGTTTATGCCGGTACAGTTGCTGAAGAAGGCGAATGTGTAATCTGCGTGGAAAAGTTATCCGGCAGCGGACGGTATGACCGCGTGGTTCGGATGATTGAGGAATCAGAAAAGTTAAAATCCACCGCTGAAGACAAAGCATCTCGGATGGCGGACAGGTTGGTTCCTTATACTTTGGCCGGCACGGCGCTGACATACCTGTTGACCCGAAATGTGACCAAAATGCTGTCGGTGCTGATGGTGGACTTCTCCTGCGCGCTGAAGCTGGCTATTCCCATCGCGGTGTTGTCTGCTATGCGGGAATGCAACGGCTATCATATTTCTGTCAAGGGCGGACGCTTTTTAGAGGCGGTAGCCAAAGCGGATACCATCGTGTTCGACAAGACCGGCACACTGACCTATGCCGCGCCGAAGGTGGCACAAATTGTTTCCTTCGGCGGACATGATGAGGCGGAAATGCTCCGCCTTGCCGCCTGCCTGGAAGAACACTATCCTCACTCCATGGCCAATGCTGTTGTGGAGGAAGCGAAGCGCCGCGGACTGACTCACGAGGAATATCATTCGCAGGTGCAATATTTGGTGGCGCATGGTATTTCCAGTATGGTCGAGGGTAAGAAGGTCGTTATCGGCAGCGCGCATTTTGTCTTTGAGGACGAAGGCTGCCGTATCCCTGAGGGGGAACAGGACAAATACAATGAGCTATCTGCCGCCTATTCCCATCTGTATCTTTGTGTTGACGGAGAACTGGCAGCGGTCATCTGCATCCACGATCCCCTTCGGCGAGAGGCGCGGGATGCGATAAAAGCACTGCATAAAAGCGGCTTTGTCAATGTGGTCATGATGACCGGGGACAACCGCCGCACCGCGGAATCCGTTGCCGCTGAGGTAGGCGTAGACGCCGTATTCGCGGAAGTTTTGCCGGAGGACAAAGCATCGTTTATCCGTCAGGAAAAGGCAAAGGGACACACTGTCATCATGGTGGGAGACGGCATCAACGATTCTCCTGCTCTGTCGGAAGCAGACGCAGGCATTGCCATCTCCACCGGTGCGGCGATTGCTCGCGAGATTGCTGACATCACCATTGCCTCGGAGGATCTCTTCGCGCTGGTGACACTGCGCAGGCTCAGCATTGCGCTGATGGGACGTATCCGCAGCAGCTACCGCTTTATCGTAGGTTTCAACCTGGCATTGATCGCGTTAGGTGCGGCAGGATTCTTGCCCCCTACAACCTCGGCTTTACTTCACAATGGTGCCACGCTCGGCATCAGTCTGAAAAATATGACCGATTTGCCAAGCGAGGATGAGAATGCTCCAGCATAAACAAAGGTGGCGAGTTTCAAAAGCTGTTGCTCTTTGAATCGACAGCCGGAATTATTGGCCTTCTGCCTGCCGCTCTTGCCGTTCGAATCATCAAAACAGCCCTGCAGAATCGCTTCTGCGGGGCTGTTTTCATTTGCACATTTCTCTCTGCCTTTGTGGTGCACTCTCGGTATAAATTGGTGCACGATTTGGTGCATGAGAGACTTTTTATCCCATTTTTAGGACGCTTAATACACCTTCGCGCCTGCCGGAATCTGGTCATCCAGCATGATGAAATTCAGCATTTCTTCGCCATCATACTTGTTGATGCAGGACAAAAGCATGCCGTTGCTTTCTTCGCCCATCATCTTTCTAGGCGGAAGGTTTGTGATGGCAACCGCAGTCTTGCCGACCAGTTCTTCCGGTTCATAATATCCGTGAATACCCGAAAGAATGATCCTGTCTGTGCCGCTTCCATCGTTAAGGACAAACTTCAGAAGCTTCTTACTCTTTGGAACCTCTGTGCATGCTTTGATTTTCACTGCTCTGAAATCACAGGCTGCGAAAGAATCAAAGTCTACATATTCTTCGAATAAAGGCTCTACCTCGATCTTTGTTTCATCAAGAACTCTAACCTTCTTTGGCGATACGTCTGCCTTCTTGTCAGCGCCGACCGGCTTCATGGTCGGGAAGAGGATAATATCGCGAATGCTCGGCGCGTCGGTGATCAGCATGATGACTCTGTCGATGCCGATGCCCAGTCCGCCTGTCGGAGGCAGACCAACCTCCAGCGCGTTGACGAAGTCCATATCCATCGGGTGCGCTTCTTCATCCAGCCCCGCGTCAAGCTGCGCCTGCTGCTCCGCAAAACGGTTATACTGGTCAATCGGGTCGTTCAGCTCGGAGAAGCCGTTGCAGATTTCCCAGCCGTTGATATAGCCTTCGAAACGACGCGTGATTCTCGGATCCACCTTGCTTCTCTTTGCCAGCGGTGAGATCTCCACCGGATGTCCGGTGACAAATACCGGCGCCGGTCCGTCCAGCACACCCGGAAGATCTTCGCAGTATTCCTCGAACATTTCCGCGATAATCTTACCGCGTGTCCAGTGCCGTACGTCTTTCTCATCCATGCCGTACTTGATCGCTTCCGCTCTCGCGGTTTCATCATCCTCGATATGATGGAAATCTATTCCGGTGACTTCACAAACGAAGTCTGTCATGTCGATTCTCTTCCAAGGCGGTGTCACATCGAATTCCTTGCCCTGATACTTGAGAATCGGCGTTCCGTTCACAGCCATCGCTGCCTTGTAGACAATCTGTTCGGTTACCTCAATCACCAGCTCCATATCGCCATACGCCGCGTAGCATTCCATGGATGTGAATTCCGGATTGTGATTTCTGTCCATGCCCTCGTTACGGAACATTTTGCCCATTTCATATACTCTGTCGAGGCCGCCGACGATCAGTCTCTTTAAGAACAGCTCGTTGGAAATACGCAGCTTCATATCCAGATCCAGCGTATTGTGGTGCGTATTGAACGGTCTCGCGTTCGCGCCGCCGGCGATGGTCGTCAGGATTGGGGTATCCACTTCCAGATAGCCGTAATCTTCTTCCAGAACTCTCTTAATCTCCTTGATGATCCTGGCTCTCTTATAGAACATTTCCTGTACTTCCGGATTCATGATCAAATCTACATATCTCTGACGATAGCGGATATCCTGATCCTTCAGCCCCTGCCACTTGTTTGGCAGTACCTGCAAAGACTTGGAGAGCAGAACCAGACGGCTTGCCTTGATGGAAACCTCCCCGGTCTTGGTCTTGAATACTGTACCCTCCACGCCGACAATATCGCCAATGTCGTAGGTCTTAAAGAACTTGTATTCGTCCGCGCCGATCGCGTCTCTGGAAACGAAACACTGGATCCTGCCCTGCTTATCCTGCAGATCGATAAAAGAAGCTTTGCCCATCTGGCGGAAGGCCATGATCCTGCCCGCGCAGGAAACCTCCTGATCCTCCATCGCTTCGAAATTATCCTTAATATCCTTGCTATGCGCGGTCACGTTCCAGTTTTCCTCCAGATATGGGTTTCTGTCCGCTTCCTGCAGCGTTCTTAATTTTTCACGGCGAATCTTTCTCTGTTCGCTCAATTGCTCTGCCGAAAATTCCTCTGTATCTACTTCCGCAGCCTCCGGATTCTGCGCGGTTCTTACTTCTTCTGTACTCATTTTTTATCCTTTCTCGTCTGTCTATCTGCTGATGTTCGTAATTTTATAATGCAAGGTTCCGTCCGGTACAATGATTTCTACAATCGTTCCGGTCTTTTGTCCGATCAGATGTTGTCCTACCAGGGATTCATTGGAAATCTTGCCTGCGAACGGGTCTGCTTCGGTGGAGCCGACGATGGTAAATTCCATTTCATCGCCGTTATCCATGTCCTTAACGGATACGCGGGAACCGACACCGACAAAGTCGTTGCTCATCTCTTCTTCCTTGATGATCTTGGCCTTTTTGATCATATCCTCCAGCTTGAAGATTCGTTCTTCCAGCTCTGCCTGTTCGTTCTTCGCCGCATCATACTCCGCGTTTTCGGAAAGGTCGCCGTAAGAGATCGCTTCCTTGAGCTTCTCGGAAATTTCCTTTCTTCTGACGGATACCAGTTCTTCATGCTCCGCTACAATTTTATCATAACCCTCTTGGGTCAACAGAATTTCGTCTGCCATCTATATTCCCTCCATAATTTCGTAATTTATACATACACGATCCTGACGTTCCTGCAGTTTGTCAGGAACACAATCGTCGCGTAGCAAATGTCGAATTCCATGATATCGCCGACCTGATAATCCTTTTCGGCGTTTTCAATATCAACAATCGTATGGTCGCTGGACGCGCCGAGAATTTCAATGCCCTTTTCCATAGGAATCAGCTCTGCGGGATCCGCGTAATCCACCTTGCCCACCGCAAGCAACGCGCGCTTACGCATGCCGCGGTCCACATAGGTTGGCGTGTGTCCGAACGCGTCAATGGCAATCGTACCGACCGGATGCGACGGTTTGACCTTGACCTCAATGACCTCGGCCTTAAGTCGGAAAATATCCTGATACAGCTCCGACATGTCATACCCGTAGAATACATCCAAGTCTCTGGCCAGCAAGATGCCTTCGCCGACACGCAGCAGATTGATTCTTTCCGGCATATTGCCATCCCATACACGCATCAGGCTGCTGGTCGCGCCGCCCGAAATGTATTCCAGTCTGCGTCCCAGCCTTTTTTCTATGTGCTCCGCGATCGCGACCAATTCCTCGAGCATTTCCGGAGTTGGCGCGATGGAACCGTAGCAGCCGACATTGGTACCGATTCCGACCAGTTTGATATTATCCAGCTCGTTTTCGACATATACCGCGACTTCAGCCATTTCTTCTTTGTCCCAATAGCCTTCCCTGAGGTCTCCCATATCGGCCATCAAAATGATCTGATGTACCTTGTTTTGGCGCTTCGCCGCTTCATTCAGTGCCTTGATCACAACCAGTTCGCTGTTCAAGCTGATATCGGTCAGGCGAACGACATCCTCTACCTCGCTGAGCATCGGAATCCGAATCATCAGCAATGGTTTTTGGATGCCGGCGTTCTTCACGTCTTCCAACTGTTCCAGTCTGGAGGATGCGATGAATGCAGCGCCGCCCTCGTCAAATGCTTTCGCGACCTCCGGCAGACCCGTCGCGCCCTTGATAACGCCCGCGACCTGAATGCCCATGTCTCCACATTTTTCTACGACCTTCGTCACATTATGTTTTAAGTGGGCCAGATTAATCTCTAGCCTCGGATATCTTTCCTCCATTTTCTGTCCTCCTGCTTTGATGGGCGGCAGACAAGCTGTCAAAACATGTATTTGCCGCCGGTAACTATTAGATTATTGTACCATTTTTGCGCGGCGGTATCAACAAAAAGCCACTTTTTCGAGTGGCTTTTTTTCTTGTTTTTTTTATTATTTTTCGTGTTTTTTTGACTTCTTGATCAATTTTACGCGATGGCAAGCGCAATTTCCATCATTTTTGTAAAATTCTGTTGCCGTTCTTCCGCGGTCGTTGCCTCTCCGGTAAACGGATTGTCAGAGATTGTGCAGATTGCCAGCGCATTCTTACCGGCTCTGGCCGCGTTCATATATAGCGCTGCGGCCTCCATCTCAACAGCCAAAACGCCCATTTTCTGCCATTTAGATAAGCCCTGCGAATCATCGTAGAACATATCTGACGAATACAGATTGCCAACCACCGGTTCCACGCCCAGATCTTTTGCCGCGCTGACCGCCTTCCTCAAAAGCTCATAAGAGCAGATCGGCGCGAAGGTTCCCGGCAAGTCAAACTGCTCCGCGAAATTGGAATTGGTGCAGGCGCCCTGTCCGATCACGATATCTCGGACCTTGAGATCCGGACGGATCACGCCGGCAGTGCCGACACGAATGATGTTTTTGACATCGTAAAAATTGAAAAGCTCATAAGAGTAGATGCCGATCGACGGAATGCCCATGCCCGAAGCCATGACGGAAACACGTTTTCCCCGGTAATCTCCTGTATAGCCCTGCACGCCTCTGACATTATTGACCAGCACCGGATTCGTTAAAAAGGTCTCCGCGATGAATTTTGCGCGAAGCGGATCGCCCGGCATTAAAACAGTTTCGGCAAAGTCGCCTGCTTTTGCCGCGATATGCGGTGTCGGAATCTTTGACATTTGTTCGCCCTCCCATGATTTTTACAATAGAATTTTTTTTCGGTCTATGGTATGATTACATCGTACCTAAGGATAGTTTATCATAAACTTTGCTAAAATCCAAGAAAATAATCTTGCCGGACTTTTTTCACGCCTGATGGCGTCGGAGTATAACGGCGGAATGGAGATCGATATGAAAAAAAGAGTCTGCGTTTTATATACGGGCGGCACCATCGGTATGGTGCCGACAGAGCTTGGCTACGCGCCGAAGAAAAAATATTTTTCGAGTTTGCTGGATGAGATCTCACAGCTCAAAAACAAGGATATGCCAAACTGGGATGTTGTCGAATTTGATCCGCTACTGGATTCGGCGAATGTCGCGGTCGAGCAGTGGGTCAACATCGGGCGGGAGATCCGCGACCGCTACCACATGTATGACGGCTTCGTCGTCCTGCACGGCACCGATACGATGGCCTATACTGCTTCCGCGCTGTCGTTCATGCTTGAGGGACTTGACAAACCGGTCATTCTGACCGGCTCTCAGATTCCACTCTGCGAGCTGCGCAGCGACGGCCGCGATAACCTCATCAACTCAATGGTGATCGCCGCCGAAGGCCGGGTCAACGAGGTCTGCTTGTACTTCGCGGGCAAGCTCCTGCGCGGCAACCGCTCTACCAAGGTCTCATCGGATGAGCTGATGGCTTTCGCCTCGCCGAACTACCCGGTTCTGGCAGACGTCGGCATCGATATCAAGTACAACCAACAGGCACTCATCATGCCGGCGCAGGCGCCTGAATTCAAGCTGACCGAGCTGCGTCAGGTGCCGATTGGCGTCTTGAAGCTCTTCCCGGGCATCCAGTTCGAGTTGTTCGAGCAGATCGTTTCCGAAAAGCTCAGCGGCGTTGTACTGGAAACCTTCGGTGAGGGCAATATCCCGAGCAACAACCGCACGCTGGTCAGCAGCATCCGCCGCGCCTCCGAGAACGGCGCGATCGTCTCCGTCTGCTCCCAGTGCTACCGCGGCACGACCAAGCTCGGCACCTACGCGACCAGCAACGCCCTCAAGGAGTCCGGTGCCGTCGGCTGCAATGACATGACCACAGAGGCCGCTGTCACCAAGCTTTACTACCTCTTCAGCTGCGGCTACCCAAAAGAAACCATCAAAAAACTGATGACCACCAACCTGCGCGGTGAGATCAGCGTATAAGCCGCGCAGATGCGCAAACGCCCGTAAACCATCTTGTTTTGGCAAGGGCGTTTTTATATTGTAGAATTTTGTCGAAATTTGTCGGTTTATCGTGCATTCTCTGCCTTGTGCTTTCTTTTTTATGAATTATACTGATATTAGTATTTTTTCATTTATTTTACATTGACATACGTATTGATACGTATTATAATAAAGGAGTACAGATATGCCGATGACATCCAGACAAATGCTCAAATTATTGCAAGGAAACGGTTTTGTGATCGTAAGTCAAAACGGTTCCCATGTAAAACTTAGAAATCCAAAAAATAATCGCCAAACGATCCTTCCACTGCACAGCAAAAGCCTCGGCAAGGGGCTGGAGCAGGCGATTCTAAAATAAGCAGGACTAAAATAAATACATATACAGAAAGGGGTGTTTCATAATGAACGACAAATTTTTCTATCCGGCATTATTTCACAAGGAAGACGGCGGCGGCTTTTGGGTCTCCTTCCCGGATATTCCGGAATGTCTGACCCAAGGCACAGATATGTCCCAAGCTTACGAAATGGCAGTGGACGCGTTGGGACTTGCCTTAGAGGACAGAATGAAAGAAAACAATGTTCCTGTCCCAACCAGCATCGATTTTTTAGTGATCGCTGAAAATTCTTATCCGGTCATCATCGAGTTTGACCTCTTGGAATACAAGAAAAAGCATAGTTCCCGTGCGGTCAAGAAAACACTTACCATCCCGGAGTGGCTCAACGATGAAGCTATCAAAAAAAATATCAATTTTTCAGCGGTCCTGCAGGAGGCTCTGAAAGCACAACTTGGGATTATCTAAGTAAGTGCCTCTGCTTTTCTTCGACAATCGCACATTATTTTTGTACAATACCATGTGCGATTGTCAAGGATGCTATCACTGCCGCATAGTACCACTTCATTTCACACGATCCGCCACCGGCAGCCTTCGAATATCGTATCGAAGCGGCAGATGCCTTTGTACTGGCAGTAGGTGCAGGCGGAGCGGTCGCGGGTCTTCATCGGCTCGATGTCGATCTTGCCCGCGGCGAGATCGCGGCAAAGTTCTGTCACTTTTTGGGAAACGGTCTCGGTCAGCGCCGCAAACTCCGTCTCGCTGAGCAAGGTATCGCCGCCGGTCGCGCTGATACCATCCTTGCCGTTTCGCAGCGGCAGGATCTCCGAATAGCCGCTGAAGTCTCCTGCGATGTTTTCAATGACCTGCGGGTCATCGACCAGCACGCCGTTCATCTTAAAATTCTTGCGCACTTCCTGCGCCAGCTTCTCTGCGTCCGGTTCTTTTGCCGACCAATCCACCATCGGCTCACTGATATGAAAATAGAAGACTCCCGCGGGCTTTCTCGCTTCGCCGCCTGTACGCTCACCCAGGCAGGCATTGAGATAGAGCATGAGCTGCAGACGGTAGCCTGCCTCTGCCTCGCTTTTACTGAAATTCTCGTTGCCGGTCTTGTAGTCAATGATCTTTACGCGCTCGCCGCGCAGAATATCCACGCGGTCAATCTTGCCCTCAATAAAGATTTGTCTGCCCTCTGCCTCCACCGCGATCGGCGGAATCGCGCGGCCGCGGCCGAACGGTACTTCAAAACGGCTGGACAAGATCTGTCCGGCCCGTACCTGCTCGACACAAACCCAGCACACCTTTTCGCAGATGTCCGCGATGCGGCGGCTGCGGTACTGTTCCTCATGGCCGAGCTGAAACAACCCTTCGCGGTAGTTTGATGTTTCCCGCGCGACCGTCTGTTCCACGAAGTTTCTGCATGCCTCTCGCGTTAAGGTCATCCATGGCGATTCCGGCGCGGTCACCGGCACATCCGGCAGGGTCAGCTTCGCTGTCAGTTCCATCAGACACCGATGATAGATGTCACCGATCTCTCGCGGCGCGACTTCAAAGACGCGGCGTTCCTCCGGCTTCAGGCCGTACTGGATCAAATGAGAAAATGCGCAGCGCGCATAACGCTCCAGCCGCGATGGGCTGAGGCTCAGCGCGGTGTCCACGTCACGTTGATACAAGGCGTCAGCAACCTGTCTGCCGAGTGCCTCCTGTTTGTTGGTAAACGCCAACCCCTTGCGAATTGGGTTCAGTTTCGCGTCATCGTGCTGCTGATACCATGTGAGCATTTCCCTCCACGGTGTGCCGAGCGGCTTTCCCTCCAAGGTATCCTGCAAAGCTTCGGTCAAATGACGAAGCGGCGCCATGCCGCCGCAGGCCAGCTCTGTCTGCGCCTCAGCCGTACGGTTGAGTATGTCCTTCTCGACCGCAAGCTGCGGGAAAATTTCGATAAGCTTCGTAAAAACGCCGGACGGTTTGCTGAGATTTCCCTCGATATCAGCCATGCTGCAGCTCATCCAAAGCTGCGCGCGCGGCCTTGAAAGATTACGGTAGATTGCCAGCCGTTCCTCCATCTGCCGCACACTGTCTACCTTGCAGAGCTCCACGCCCTTTTGCCGGAAGAGTTCTTTTTCTTCATCGCCGAACAGACCCTGCGCCGGTTTCTCCTGCGGCAAGATTCCCTCATTTGCGCCGACCACGACCAGAGCCTTGATATTGCCGCTTCTGGTCCGCTGCATCGTTCCCATCATCAGTCCGTCCTTCGTTGGCGGCAGCACGCCGAGCTCGACCTGCGACAAACCTACCTTAAATAAGTCTAAAAAGGCGCGCGCGTCGAAATCCTGCCGCCCCGCAATCTCCTGCATCTGGTCAAGAATACCGATCACTTTGCCCCAAATTTGCCGCGTTTCCTCAGCAAGATCCTCTCTGCCCATCTCCTCTTGCGCGCGAATGAGTTCGCCAATCCGTTCCGGCAGGCGCGCTTCTTGATAAAAATATTGATAGAGCGCTGCGATAAAGTCTGCAGTCGTTTCTCTTTGGAAAATCTTTTCGAAGGAACGCATCGGCGTGATCGCGCTTTCGCGGAGGGCGTCAAGACGCTTCAGTTCTTCCTCCCCGTACTCCTGCAGTCCCTTGACAAATGGCCTTTTCCACATGCTTCCGCGGACGCGGTACTGGATGACATAGTTCTCCAGGTCGGTCACCTCGTCCGCTGTCAAATCGCTGAATCCGGATTTGAGGACGCGCAGTACCGTATCAGTCCTGTATTTTTCGATGACCACGCTGATTTGCGCGGTGATATAGCGCACGATCGGACTCTGCAGGATATCGCGGCTGGCGTCCGAAATCAGATCAATTCCGTATTCGCGGAAGATCCGCCGCAAAATCGGCCCGCGCTCCTGTTGATCGTTGCAGATGAGTTGAATTTCGTGGTAATGATATCCCAGATCCCTCACCAGATGCAAAACATAAACCGCTGCGCTCTCGGCTTCGTTGTACAGATTCGCCGCGGTCACCAAACGCAACCCCTCGCAGGCATCGAGATCTTTGGCCGGTCTTGCGGGCAAGGCGTAAAGCTCCTGTTCGATTTGTCTAACCGCCGCGGCACGATCCCGAATCCGGTAGCTTTCCGGTATTGCCTGCCGTTTGCAGTCGATGCCGCGCGCATCCGCAGCCTCCTGCAGTTTGTGCATGACGAGCTCCGGCAGCGTAAACAGCTCGCTATCTCTGCTGCTCCGATCATGGTCCGCGGTCAGCACCACCTGAACCTCGCGCGCGTTGCGCATCAGTTCCCCGATGACGGACATCGCCTTTGGCGCGAAACTGTCAAAGCCGTAGATCCAGATATCTTGATCCTGAATCAACGCGGACTGCGCGATCTTACTCAAAAAAAGATCGATATAGTCCTCTGAATCGGTGTACTTCCCTTCAATCCGCCGTTCGTAGCTTTCGTACAGCAGAGTCAGATCTGTCAGCTTCTTCGCCGCGTAGGAGTCCTCCGGCAGCGCCTCCGCGATCTGCGTGAGTTCCGCGCTGCCGCAGTTAAACTGCTTGAGCTCCGAGATGAAATTATTCACCATTTCGATGAAGGAATTTTTGCGCTCCAGGCCGCGGAATACCTGCAAACGCTCCCGCTCTGCGCGGGCAACATCCGAAAGAATCATATGCCGCCCGTATTTATCGATGAAACTGCGCTTGCTGCCGCCGAGCTCCGACAAAAGACGATCGCCGAGCCTGGACATCGAAAGCACCTCAATATCCATGAGCGCTTCCTTGCCGGCGCGCGCGAGCAGCGCGCGCTCCATCTGCAATGTAAATTGGTCGGGCACAAGTAAAAGCGCCCGACCCTGTAAATGGTCAAAGATAAAATTTTCTTTGTCGATGTTTTCTCTTCCGTAATATAGATGCAGCATTGTTTATCTCCCATCTGCCGAATCTCGCCGCGCGCAGATTCATCGCCGCGCTGTCTCCTTCGTCATCACATCATTGGAAGCGTCCGGCCGCGGCAAAGCTGCGCCGGTTTCTCTCCTGACCGCGCTGTCTCATCGCCGCAGGGACAGTGTACGATCAAAGTGCGGCCATGGCCGCGTGCGGCTGTTCGGCACAGTTAATCCGCACCAGCAACGTCAAAAGATCTGCAGGTTCCGCGATTTCGTAATCCCATTTTGCGTCCGCAACCTCCGGCGCACCGCTGCCGGTGATCCTCCACGCCACCAATACGCTCAAAACACCTGCATTATTCGCGCACTTGATATCAAACGGACTGTCCCCGATCATGATACAGTCCTCACGCGAAACGCCCAGCTTCTGCATGCACAACAGGATCGGCTCCGGATTCGGCTTATGTACGTTCGTATCCTCACAGGACACCATATCGTCAAAATACGATGCAATGCCAAACATGTCCATATAGCGCTGTGCCGACTCTCTGGTCCTGGAGGTCACGATCGCCAGCCGGTAGCCTGCGTTTTTCAAATCCCGCAGCATATCCAGAATCCCCGGGAAAATCGTCACCAGCTCGTCTGCATTTTCCTGCTGGAACGTGCGGTAGACTCCGGCGGATTCCTCCGGATCGATCGCCGGAAACTCTCTTGCCATCGTCAGAAGCAGCGGCTCGCCGAAGCATGCCGTGATCTTCTCGAGGCTTTCTTCCTTGCCCGTATAGTGACGGTAAGTATGCTGCCACGACGCAATGATGACATCGTTCGTGTTGACCAGCGTCCCGTCAAAATCGAATAAAATCGTTGTAATCTTGCTCATGCTTTAATTCAATCCTTTCATCGTCAGGCCGACGCGGTGCTTGTCGTAGTCAATGGAAATGATCTTGACCTTGACCGTATCGCCGACTGAAACCACGTCCATCGGGTGTTTGACAAACTTATCGCTTAATTGCGATATATGCACCAGGCCATCGTTTTTAACACCGATATCGACAAACGCGCCGAAGTCCACGACGTTTCTGACCGTTCCGGTCATCTCCATGTCGATTTTCAGATCCTCAAACTGCTTGACATCGCCGCGGAACACGACTGGCGGCGCGTCCTCACGCGGGTCGCGCGCCGGTTTTTTCATTTCCTCAATGATGTCGGTCAGCGTCAGCGCACCGACGCCCAGATCGCCTGCCATAGCGGCAATGCTCTGTGTCAGCGACTTCGCCGGATAAGCCTTTTTGATCTTTTTTTCCATGTCCTTATCGCCGCCGTGCTGGATCGCGTCAGCCTCCACGCCGAGCTTTTCCATCATGGCCTGCGCCGCGCCATAGGATTCTGGGTGTACCGAAGTCGCGTCCAGCGGATTCTTGCCGCCTGTGATGCGCAGGAATCCGGCGCACTGATTGAATGCCTTTTCTCCGAGCTTCGGCACCTGCATCAGCTGCTTACGGTCGGTGAATTTGCCGTTTTCTTCTCTGTATTTGACGATATTCTTGGCAATGCCCATGTTCACGCCCGCGATATACGAAAGCAGTGACGGCGATGCCGTATTCAGATCCACGCCGACGCGGTTCACGCAGTCCTCGACCACATTCGTCAGCGCGCCTTCCAGTAGCTTTTGGTTAATGTCATGCTGATACTGGCCGACACCGATGCTCTTCGGGTCGATCTTGACCAGCTCCGCCAGCGGGTCCTGCAGCCGTCGTCCCAGCGACATCGCGCCGCGAGTCGTCACATCCAGATCCGGATATTCCTCTGTCGCCAGTTTGGAGGCGGAGTAGACCGACGCGCCCGCTTCGTTGACGATCGTATATTGGATATCGTAACCGTTCTTTTTAATGAAGTTTGCGACCACTTCTTCGGTCTCGCGCGAAGCCGTTCCGTTGCCGACCACGATGATGTCCGTATGGAACTTTTCGACAATCTTTTTGAGTGTCGCCTCGGTACCCGCGACATCCTTCTTCGGCTCGGTCGGATAAACCGTCGTATATGCCTTGAGCTTGCCTGTTTCGTCGAGCACCGCCACCTTGCAGCCGGTCCGATAGCCCGGGTCGATCGCGATGACCTTCTTACCGCGCACCGGCGGCGTCATCAGCAGGCTCTCCGTATTCTTCGCGAAAATCTTGACGGCCTCCGCCTCTGCGCGTTCCGTCAGCAGATTGCGCATCTCACGCTCGATGGATGGTGCCATCAGCCGTTTGTAGGCATCGGCAATGGTGCCTTGCAGCATCTCGTAAAAGATGCTTTTTTCGTTCCGGATGACGGATGCCGCGATCAATTCGTGGATCTTCTCGGTCTCTAAGGAAAGCTTAACCTTCAGCTTTTTTTCTTTTTCGCCGCGGTTGATCGCCAGCACGCGATGGTTCGGAATCTTCGCCAAAGCCTCCGCGCGGTCATAATACATCTCGTAGACGGTCTTTTCCTCCGGATCGACCGCCTCGGTGACAAGGGTCGCGATCGCAAGCGTTTTGGCTCTGACATCCTTCGTGATCTCCGGATCGTCAGCGATCATTTCCGCGATGATATCACAAGCACCTGCCAGCGCTTCCTGCGGCGTATGGACTTCTTTCTCCGGATCTACAAACGGCGCTGCCGCGTCCTCCGGCGCGCCATCGGTCAGCTGCTGCGCGTAAAGGATCATAGCCAGTGGTTCCAGTCCCTTTTCCTTGGCCTTGGAGGCACGTGTCGCCTTCTTTTGCTTGAACGGTTTGTATAAATCCTCGACACGCTGCAGCACCTCTGCCTTTTCGATTTCCGCTTTGAGTTCCTCCGTCAGCTTGCCCTGTTCTTCAATCAGACGCAGCACTTCTTCCTTGCGTTCCTCGAGATTCCGCAGATATTTGAGGCGTTCGTCCAGATCACGCAGCACCACGTCGCTGAGTCCGCCGGTGACCTCCTTGCGGTATCTGGCGATGAACGGAATGGTGTTTCCTTCATCGATGAGTGCTACGGTTTGTTCCACCTGCGCGGTGCGAATGTGAAATTCTTCTGCCAGTTTTGCGATAATATCCATATATGGTTTCCTTTTCTATCTGTGTTTGTGTTTGTATTTTTCTTGCGGATTGCTCGCGCGCAGCCGCACGCACGGCTGGAACGCGACCGCAATGGCCTATGCCTGCTCCCGCGAACTCTTTCTGGACGGTTACTACAAGTCGATCGCCTTCGGCAGCTGCAGATGTCCGCAGGGCTTCGTGTTACAGCGCCCTCCGTATCCGCTACGCTTCTTCACGCTGCTTGAGCTTGGCATTGATGAAATAGTCAAGATCGCCGTCCAAAACGGCATTGACGTTCGCGGTTTCCGCGCCGGTCCGGTTATCCTTGACCATCGTGTACGGCTGCAGGACGTAGGAACGGATCTGTGAACCCCAGGCGTTCATCATATAGTCGCCCTTGAGCTCGGCGAGGTTCTCCTTGTGTTCCTGCTCCGCAAGCTCAGTCAGACGCGCCGTCAAAATCTTCATCGCCATTTCCTTGTTCTGGTGCTGGCTGCGTTCATTTTGGCAAGTGACGACGATATTGGTCGGAAGATGTGTGATACGGATCGCTGAGTCCGTCTTGTTGACGTGCTGACCGCCCGCGCCGCTGCTGCGGTAGGTGTCGATCCGCAGATCCTCCGGATTGATTTCCACAGTAATATCCTCATCCAGCTCCGGCACGACTTCAATCAACGCGAACGAAGTCTGACGTTTTCCCGCCGCATTGAATGGAGAAATCCGCACCAGACGATGCACGCCTTTTTCATTCTTCAGATAGCCGTAGGCGTTCTCGCCTTCAACCAAAAGGGTCGCACTCTTGATGCCGGCCTCGGTATCGTCCTGCAGGTCGAGCATCTTCACGCTGTAGCCCTTCTTTTCGCACCAGCGTGTGTACATTCTGAGCAGCATGGATGCCCAGTCCATCGCATCGACGCCACCGGCGCCCGCGTGAACGGACAAAATCGCGCCGCAGTGGTCATACTTGCCGGTCAGTAAGGTCTTGAGCCTCAGGTCTTCCAGCTTTTTCTCAAAATCCGCATAGTCTGCTTCGATGCCCGCGGCCATTTCGGCAAGCTCCTCCGCTGAAGCGCCGCTCGCCTCCTCCATCTCGGTCAGCTCGATCATCTCGCCGATATCGCTGAGCGATTTTTCGAGACTTTCGTAGTTCTCGATCGTCGCCTCCATGGTCTTTTTTTCTTTCATGACCTTTTGGGCATACTCTAAATTGTTCCAAAAGTCCGGTTGTTCGATCTCCCGGTTCGCTCGTTCTAATTCTTCTCTCAGTCTTGCGAGGTCAAAGAGAGTCACCGACTTCTTTGAGCGTTTCCGCAAGCGACGGAAGCATCCCCCTGATACTGTCCAGTTGTATCATCGTCTCACTCCTTTTCTTAAATTCTGTATTTGCTAGCCGCGTTTGCAGCCTCCTTATTAATTATGCATGAAAATATCGCTGTGCGATGTTTCCGAAATAGCGACGAAAGCACCTTGTGAAGCGGCGCTCACGGTTGCGCGCCATGTGCGCATAGAAATCGCAGATTGCGTTATGCGCGCTTTTGTCTCTCCATACGCTTAGTATAGCCGTTTTTAAAACAGCCGTCAGCATTTTTAAGGACATAAAAATGTATTCCACCCACACTTTTAAGGACATAAAAATGTAATTTTATTTCTTGTTCACAAAAAATTGATTAAATACATACGCAATCATGCGGTGGCAGCACCTGCAGCCGATGTCGAATACACAAACCTGACAGAATTTCAGATAAAAAATCTTTTGCAAGGCACGCATCAGTGCAAATTTTTTCTTCATTTTGCGAATACATGCAAAATACAGGCAGTCATCTTTTCTCGCAATCGCCTCTGCGCAAAGTCTCCCGCTGTCAAGGCTATATCGAAGACCCGATAACGTCATGGGGTCACAGGCGCCGACCGCATCACCGACGAAGTAAACATCTTCACCGACTTTCCCTTCGCCGATTTCCATCGGCGTGAAAGCTCCGCGCAGCCTGCTCATATCCGCCTGCAATCCGAGTTTCTTCATGAAATCCGCAAAAACCTCATGATAGTTTACTGATTTGTCAAAAACATCCGTCAGTCCGACATTGGTAAAACCACCATAAGAGCTGACCCACCCGTACCCGCGCTTTGTCATACCGAAATGAATCTGAATCTCTTCGGGCGCAACGTGTGGGAAAACAAGCTGCATGGCAATATTCTTTTTGCGATCTGGCTGCAGACGGCTTCCGAATCCGCTCGTTCCATCTGCAAAAATAATCTTTTGATATGTAAGCCTTTCACCGTTGGAAAGTTTCAGTTCTTTTTTGTCTGCATCATGCTCCGAGATAGTCGTATTCTCTTTTATTCGGATGCCCTTTGATTTTGCAAGCTCTGCAAAGGCGTTGTCCAGTTCTACCCGATCAATCATGCGATTTGTGTATAAAAATTGATTGGCAATCGTCTGTCTTTTTTTCAGCCTGTAAAAAATGTTAAACTCCTTTATCAGACTGTAATGTGCCTCTTCAATATTTAATCCGAAAGTCTCATAGACCGCTTTCGTCTTTCCGGTAATATATCCGGCGCAGCACTTGTAGCGCGGAAATGCGAATCGCTCCATTACGATAATGTCTGAAATACCTTCCTCAAGCAGCGTCAATGCCGCCGCCAGCCCAGATGGGCCTGCCCCGACGATGATAACCTCAAACTCTGTCTTTTGTTCCATGTTCACCTCTCAGCCCTGATTTTTTTATTATAATATATCCCGCCCTGCTTCGCAAGAAAAAACGCCTCCGTTTCTAAGATCAAGCACATTGGTGGCAACTTCGGTTACTGGGATTTTGACCGTCACAGCCGTGGAATTTCCTGTATCGTCTTGTCAAAACCTGAACATCCTGTTCGGCATTTACTGGCTCTGGAACGCGATCACCTTGTATTTCCGGTGGAACCCCGTATTCGCAGCAAAAGACCCGCGGCACGCGCAGCTTGACTATGCCGCCGCTTCCGCAGGTCCTGTGTTTTCTTAGAAGTTCCTTGTCATTCCTTTTTTTTGTTCCTTTGCAAGCTGCAGTTTTTGGTTTCTTGAACGCACTTTCTCCGGCTCTGAATACTGAATGATTCCTTCTGCCATCAGTTCTTTTAGCGCTTTCGATAAGGTGGAAGTTACTTTCGTATATCCCAGCTTAGACGCCAGTCCCGAAGTGGAAATGTTTCCGCTTTCAGCTAGCGTAATCACGATAAGCTCTTTCAGCTCCGGCAGGCTGCGACGCTGTTTTTTCTTTGGATCGACAGTTTCCGGCACGAGAAATTGCTTATGAACAGGTAAAATCACTGTGAAGTAAGTCCTATCTTCATCTGTTTCAAACAATGGCAATTCTGAGCCATTCGCTTCCATCGCATGGAGAATTGTGGGAATTCCGGTGTTCCGTCCCTCTACCAGCTTCAGCTCTTTCAAAAAATCCCCGATTCTCCTGTTTCGATAACGCCTTGAAACTAATCGGCGGTTCATCAAATCCTCATTGCTGATCGTCCGGTCCGGCCCCGGCAGGCTGGTGATTTCCATACGCTCCGGCGTGACCGTAACCGTGATCGGTTCTCCAATTTGGTAGGACTTGTGATAAACAGCATTGGACAGGCTTTCCTCTACCGCCGCATACGGCAAGTTAAAAATGCGTACGGCTTCTGCCTGATTAGAAATCTTGATCACCTTTTCCTTAATAATGTAATTTTTAATATAGCTAAGTGCATCCCGCAGCTGACGATTGAGAGGACCTGTAAATATCTTTTCTGTCATGCCAATACCGGTTGGGTCCGGCTTATCAACCACTTCAATACGGGTATACGGAAAGAAATCCTCCGGGCGCTCATTAAAAAACATCAACCCTACGTTCAGTGGCTTTCTCCATTCTAAAGGTCCTCCAATTAGGCGCATAGAGGCAGCGGTTTCAGCGACCGGTTGACTAAGCGATCGTTCATACAGATCACTTTTTACCGCATAAAGAAATTCTGAGATCAAGCTGGACTTCAAGTCCTCTATTTTAGCTGCCGGATTTGGACGATCATCATAGGGCTGATTGTTCGCCAACATAAACAACTCTTTTTCTTCTATCTGCTTTGCCCGAATGCTGTTGGACATCTTTCGAATATAGTAGGCTTTTTCCGCTTTTACCGCTCTTTCTGTTGGAAAAGCGACGGGACACTTGTAAGGCCGGTTATTTCCGCCCGGTATCCACAAAATGATAATCTCTTTTCCTTTAACTTACCCCATTAACTTACCCTATTAACTTGCCCCTTTATTGTATCAGATATTCCGGTAAAAGCAAAGCAAATTTCTTTCTTTGCCTTATCCAACGAAACTCTGCCGATGATCCTCGTCAGTCTGCCGTTCGTAATCTGGATGGGCTGGCTGCGCGCAAAGCAGAAGTAATTCACCCTTACTTTTCCAGGCGAAGCACGCATTCATGCAGCCTAGGTAAAGGTCCCTGCTCCAAAAATCCGCCCTCATCAAACGCTTCGGTCATAAACCGCATCGCCGGTGCGGATTCTGCGTGCCGTACGATCTGCTTCCCCTTTAAAATCGAAATTTTCAGGAACGTTTTTTTATCTTTTTTAAGTCAAATAAAAAAAATCTTTGCATTTTTCTTTTCCTTCCCACACCTCTTGAAATTACAATCTTGCTACATTAAAATATCACCAAAAGAATGAAGCAAGGAGAGTGACAGCATGCACACAAGCGAAGTTTTAAGAATGCTCTTTGACGATAACAGTTTCATGCAAATCGGAGCCCGGGAAGACGAGAACGTCATCATCGGCTATGGCACGATCAACAATCGGTTGGTCTATGCTTTCGGTCAAAACGATCAGGTTCACAGCGGTGCCTGCGGTCCTGCCCATATCGAGCGGATCCTGCGCGCTTACCGTATGGCCGTCAAAAGCAAAGCCCCATTGATTGGAATCTTTCATTCCACAGGTCTTGTTCTGGATCAAGGTATGGAGATTATGGAAAAGCTCGGAGAGCTCTACTGCTTTCAAAGAGAAGAGGCCGCCAGCATCCCGCAATACATGATTGTCAAGGGTTCCTGCGGCGGCGGACTCGCCCTCGCGGCCACCATGGGCGATTTTGTTTTTGTGAATGAAGAAGGCGGCGACTACTTCATCAATCCGCCCGATACCTTAGATCAAAGCAGTACCGAAAGCGAGCATATCGTCAGCAAATCGATCGATCTGATCGGCAGCATGCACGAGATTACTGCGAAAGTGCGCAGCCTGATTGAAATTCTGCCTTCCAGTCAGACAGAAGGCATTGTCCAGGTTTATGAAAGTGCGGATTTGAACCGCCCTTGTCTTTTTGATGAAGGTGCAGAAAGCTTCGTACGGGAAGTTGCCGGCGCGATTGCAGATGATGGTCTGTTTTATGAAACAAAATCTCTCTTCGGCAAAAGAACCGTCACCGGCTTTATTCGTCTCAACGGCAGAACCATCGCGGTGATTGGAAACAACCGCATCGACGGAGCCTCCAGACTCAGTGCCGCAGGCTGCGACAAGCTGAGCCATTTCATTGCGTTTTGCAGCAGGTTTTCTATCCCGGTACTTTCTCTGGTGGACATCGATGGTTTCGCGACGGATTTTGAAACGGAGGCGCACTTCAGTACTGCGGTGAATAAACTGGTCGGTAAACTTGCAAAGGCACGCATGCCTCGCATCAATGTCATCATCGGCAAGTCGCTGGGAAGCTGCCACGCGATTCTCAACAGCCATGGATTGGGGACGGATTTTATCTTTGCATGGGACGGAGCCGAGGTCGGCATGATGGCCAAAGAGCGTTATCACATTCTTTACGGTGCAGAAGCCGCAGCGGTAGATAAGGGTGCCGTCGATAAAATCATTTATCCGCAAGACACCAGAAAATATGTCATTGGCGCACTGGAAGCGCTGATGCTGCCATAAGGAAAGAGAAGGATCAAGATATGAGTATCTCCGCTATTTTAGCAAAGGCATTTTCCACGACGCTGCTCGGTATGGGCACCGTGTTCGCGCTGCTGATCGTCATCAGCCTCATCATAGGCTGGCTGCGATACATTCCGGTCATCCTGGACCGGCTGCAAAAGCCAAAGCCGACTGCGGCTGCATCTGCAGCCGCAGCCGCCAGTGATGCCGCAGGCGGCATGCAGGCAGCAAGCGGCGACGATCGCAGAAAGCTTGCCGCCGTTATTACTGCAGCCATTGCCTCTTATGAAGCAGAGCATGGACAGGCAGCGAGCGGCGACGATTACGTAGTCAGAAACATTCGCCGTATCCGACATGAAGCAAAATAGAAGAACAGAAACGAGGAAACACAGATGGAAACCTATATTGTTACCGTAGACGGGACTGCTTATGAAGTCACCGTACAAAAAAAATCACAGCTGCAGCCGGAATGCACACCGCAGGCAGCACCTGCACACCCGCAGACAAAAGAGTCAAAAATCGCTGCTGCTCCCGCAGCAGCTGTTGATGAGAATGCTCTCAAGGTCACTTCCGGAACATCCGGTAAAATTTGGAAGGTTGTTGCTGCCGCTGGAGATACCGTGAAGCGCGGTGATACCCTTGTTATTTTAGAGGCGATGAAGATGGAGATCCCTGTTGTCGCTCCGGAAGACGGTCAGGTGCTTTCCATCAACGCTGCAGAAGGTGACAGTATCGAAACCGGCGACACCGTTGCATGCCTAAAGCCACAGTCTGCAGGTGAATAAAATGGAGAACATCTTTACGACCTTCAGCAATTTACTGCATCAGGTAGCCTTTTTAGGTATGACGCCCGGCAATTTTATCATGATTTTGGCCGCGATCTTCTTCCTGTATCTTGCCATCGGACGCGGATATGAGCCACTGCTGCTTGTTCCAATCTCTTTCGGCATGCTCCTGGTCAACATCTGTCCGAGCATTATGGAGGAAGGCGGCTTGCTGCATTACTTCTATCTTCTGGATGAGTGGACGATCCTGCCGTCGCTGATCTTCCTCGGCGTCGGCGCGATGACAGATTTTGGCCCGCTGATTGCGAATCCCAAAAGCTTCCTTTTAGGCGCAGCGGCGCAGTTCGGCATTTACGCTGCCTTTATCGGTGCGTTGCTGCTGGGCTTCAATGAGGCTGCTGCGGCGGCTATTTCCATCATCGGCGGTGCCGATGGACCAACCTCCATCTATCTGGCCATGATGCTCAAACAAAAAGATCTGCTGGGTCCGATTGCAGTTGCAGCCTACTCTTATATGTCTCTGGTCCCGGTCATTCAGCCGCCGATCATGAGACTGCTGACGACAGAGGAAGAACGCAAGATCAAAATGGAACAATTGCGGCCGGTCAGCAAGGCTGAACGCATCTGCTTTCCGATCGTTGTTACCATCGTTGTATGCGGGCTGCTCCCGGCTACTACGCCTTTAGTCGGTATGCTGATGCTCGGCAACCTGTTCCGGGAATCCGGCGTGGTCCGCCAACTGCAGGAAACGGCCTCCAACGCGCTGATGTATATCGTTGTCATCCTGCTGGGTACCTCGGTAGGCGCAACGACCAGTGCGGAAGCGTTCCTGAACTGGACGACGATCAAAATCGTCGCTCTCGGTCTGATCGCATTTGCATTCGGCACCGCCGCAGGCGTTGTCTGCGGTAAAATCATGTGCAAGCTGACACATGGAAAGGTGAATCCGCTGATCGGTTCCGCCGGCGTCTCGGCTGTACCGATGGCGGCGAGAGTATCGCAAAAAGTCGGTGCGGAAGCGGATCCTACCAATTTTCTGCTTATGCACGCAATGGGGCCAAATGTGGCCGGCGTGATCGGCACCGCAGTCGCAGCAGGAACTTTCCTCGCGATGTTCGGCGTATCCTGAACGCGTACAACTTTTACATTTTACAGAACCCTATTGCAGGAATCAGGAGGACTTTATGGAATATATGAATCAAACGACACCCAGAAAACTTGGGATTACAGAAACTGTGCTGCGAGACGCACAACAGTCTCTGATTGCTACCAGAATGCCGACCGAGCAGATGCTCCCCATCCTTGATACGATGGATCAGGTTGGCTATCACTCCGTCGA
Organism: uncultured Eubacteriales bacterium; assembly: GCA_900551415.1. Lineage (GTDB taxonomy): Bacteria > Bacillota > Clostridia > Peptostreptococcales > Anaerovoracaceae > CAG-238. The sequence continues at coordinate 3,893 of URWB01000012.1, read as the reverse complement.
ATGCTGGGGCGGCGCGACCTTTGATGCCTCGCTGCGCTTTCTGAAGGAGGACCCTTGGAAGCGCCTGCGTCTTTTGCGGGACGGCTTCAAAAAGACAAAACTGCAGATGTTGCTGCGCGGACAGAACATCCTGGGTTATCGACATTATGCAGATGATGTCGTTACCTATTTTGTTCAAAAATCCATTGCCAACGGCATCGATATTCTGCGGATCTTTGATGCGCTCAATGATCTGCGCAATCTGGAAACTTCCGTCAAGGCCGCAAAAAAAGAAGGCGGCCACGTACAACTTGCGATGTCTTACACCTTAGGTGAGGCATATACCAAAGATTACTGGCTCAACCTTGCAAAGAACATGGAGAACATGGGCGCGGATTCGATTTGCCTCAAGGACATGGCCGGACTCCTGCTCCCGTATGATGCGTATGAACTGCTCTCAGCGCTGAAGCAAACCATCAGCGTACCCATTCAGCTCCATACGCACTGCACGAGCGGTGTCGCTGCCATGACCTACCTTAAGGCAGCAGAAGCAGGTGCAGATGTCATCGACACTGCCATTTCCCCGTTCTCCATGGGAACGAGCCAGCCGCCGACCGAAGTGATGGCTGAAACCTTCAAGGGGACTCCGTTTGACACCCATCTCGATCAAGGTCTCCTTGCGGAAATCGCAGACTATTTCCGTCCGATTCAGGCTCAGGCACTGGCCAGCGGTCTGCTTGATCCGAAAGTACTGAATGTCGATATCAAAACCCTGCTCTATCAGGTTCCCGGCGGCATGCTCTCGAATCTGGTATCACAGCTCAAGGAGCAGCACGCCGCGGATCGGTATTATGAAGTGCTGCGGGAGATTCCAAAGGTCCGCGAAGACCTCGGCGAGCCGCCTCTGGTCACCCCATCTTCTCAGATTGTCGGCACACAGTCTGTGCTCAACGTGCTGACCGGTGAACGCTACTCCGCCATGTCAAAGGAAACCAAGGCCTTGCTGAAAGGGGAATACGGCAAAACGATCAAACCGTTCAACCCGAAAGTGCAGAAGGAAGCCCTCGGAGAGGAAACGCCGATCACCTGCAGACCTGCGGATTTGATTCCGCCGGAACTGCCGGAACTGGAAGCAAAGGTCTCGCGCTATAAGCAGCAGACGGAAGACGTCCTCACCTACGCACTTTTCCCGAATGTCGCAGAGGAGTTCTTTCAATATCGAGAAGCACAGCAAACAAAAATCGACCCGAAAAAGGCCGATTTGCAAAACAAAGCTTACCCGGTATAGACAGCTTGCTAAATAGTGTCCAAATCGTAATCTCTGGAGAAAATCTTGAGAAGCACGACGTGGGTCTGCGTCCTGCCGAACTTCTGCAAAAGTCTGAGGAAGGCATCCAGATCCGTCGTTGTCGGTGTCGTGACCTTGAGAAGCATTGAATAGTCACCCGACAGATAATAGCATTCCAGTACACGCTTGTCTGCCTCAACATACTTGCAGAATTCGTCCCGCACATTCGGCGGAATGGTCACTTCAATGTAGGCCGTGATCGGCAATCCGATCTTTTCATAGTTGATGCAGGCTTTGTATCCGGTGATGATTCCCGCCTTCTCCAGCTTTTCGATTCTGGATGAAACTGCGGGCGGTGTCAGATAAACCTGCTCTGAAAGATGGCTTAAGGAAATGCGCGCATTTTTACTTAAAATTGATATGATTTTCCAATCGATTTTATCGAGTTGCTCCATCGTGTGTTCCTCATGCTTTTCTAGAAATATACAAAAACAGTATAGTGTATTTTGGACAAAAAATCAATTGTTCCAGGCGACTTTAAAGGAGAAAATATAATGAAAAAAACAGATCTGAACTGGGAAACCCCGATTCTCGGCGTCATCGGCGGCATGGGACCGATGGCAACCGAACTTTTTTACAAAATGATCATTGAAAAAACACCTGTAACCTGTGATCAGGAGCATCTGGATACGATCATCCTCGGTCATGCTTCCATGCCGGATCGAACAGCTGCGATTCTCTCCAAAGATCCGCAGCGTATCCAGGAAACCGCACAAAAAATGCTGTCTGATGCCAAGACGCTGGAAACGCTGGGCGCAGACTGTATCGCGGTGACCTGCAACACAGCGCACTATTTCGTAGACCAGATCGCGGATCAGATAAGCATTCCTTTCATTCACATGATCAGGGAGACTGCCAAAGCTGCTGCTGCCGCTTGTCCCGGCGAAAAGGTCGGTATTCTCGCGACAGACGGCACAATCAGAACTGAGCTTTATCAAAAGGCTTTAGCTGCCGAGAACGTCATTCCTTGTGTCCTTGATGCAGAGGAACAGTCGCTCGTCATGCATGAAATCTATGATTGCGTGAAGCCGGGGAAACCCGTCGACGAAGCCGCCTGGCAGATTATCGATGAAAAGCTGCATGCGATGGGCTGCAAATGTGCGCTTCTTGCCTGCACAGAGCTGTCTGTGATCAAAGCTGATAAACAATTAAATGATTTTTATATGGATCCCATGGAAGTCATGGCAGACCGCTGCCTCGCATTCTTTGGGAAAAAGGAGGTAAGCAAATGATTCGTATCAACGGAAGAAACACAATCGGAAAACCGGATAAATTATTCGGCGTCAGCGCGCTGGCCAAAGCACGCATTGCCGAGATCGGCAAAGAAAACGTAATCAACTCTACCCTCGGCGTTCTGTTGGATGACAACGGCAAGCTGGTCGTTCTTTCCTCTGTTATGGAAGCACTGCATGAACTGCGCCCGGAAGAATTCGCGGCTTATGCACCGATCATCGGTATCCCGGAATACAAGGAAGCCGTAACCAAGGCAGTTTTTTTGGATGAAGTCCCGCAGAATCTCTTTATCGAAACCTGCTACGCACCGGGCGGTACCGGCGCACTGCGCAACGCGATCTCCTGCTACAGCAGCCCGGGAGACAAGATCCTCACCGCGGACTGGCATTGGGCACCGTACAACGTGATCGCTGCGGAACTCGGCCGGGAAGTCAAGACTTACACCCTGTTTGATGAAGATTATCATTTTAATGATGCTTCCTTCCGCAAGTCGCTGCGTGAAATCCTCGCGGTACAAGATCAGGCGGTCGTTATCATCAATACCCCTGCGCACAACCCGACCGGCTATACATTCACCTTGGAGGACTGGGATAAGGTAATCGATATTTTCAAAAGTTTTCCAAACAAAAATATCATCTGTGTGGTGGATATTGCCTATCTGGACTTTGCGGGAGAAGCGTATGAATATCGTGCTTTTCTCAAAAAACTGACCGGACTGCCGCATCATATCCTGCCGCTGATTGCTTTCAGTGCATCCAAGGGTTTCACCATGTATGGCATGCGCTGCGGTGCACTGCTGTGCATGGCTCCGACTGCGGAGCTTGCCAAGGAGTTTCGGGATGCCGCGTCCGTTGCCAGCCGCGCCTCCTGGTCAAACGGCAATCATTCTGCTATGGCAGTCATCAGCAAGATCTTCGCGGATGACGCACTTTTAGCCAAGGTCACGGATGAGCGCAACCATTACATGCAGATCTTGCAGGAACGCGGACGTGCCTTCATGGAAGAAGCGAACAAAATCGGGCTCAAATGCTGCCCATATGATTCCGGCTTTTTCATCACCGTTCCATGCGAAAATGCGGAAGAGGTCGGTAAAGCACTGCAGGCGCTCAATGTATTCGCGATCCCGCTCGGACCTGGCATCCGCGTATCCGTTGCCTCCAATACGGTCGAAGAATGCCGCGCGATCCCGGGCAGACTGCAGCAGGCCATCGAGTCTGTAAACGGCAAATAAGAATCAATCACATTTTTATCAGAAACGGAGGGAAAACTATGACCCACAAATATGTCTATCTATTTTCAGAAGGTGACGCAAGCATGCGCAATCTGCTCGGCG
>URWB01000011.1 GCA_900551415.1 uncultured Eubacteriales bacterium | reverse complement strand
TATTTATAACAATTCGCTGTGATGGGTCTGTGACGTTAAGCCATGACCAGGGTATTCTTATATAAACCGTGGAACCCGTCTGGTAAAACTGATTATCGCCCGAGGTAAATCCGCCGTATTTAAGGCGGGAAACAAGGTTATAATCCCCAGAGTAGCTTTCCTTTGTAGCATACGCGCCGCGGCTGCGGTCATATGATTTTATAACGTACAGCCCCGCTTCCTGCTTGCCGTCAAACCGTAAAACAAACTCCATACCCGAAAGGGAGGTTGGGGTGCAGTCCTTTGAATAGTAGTATTCGCCGTCATTCCGCTGGTAGGTATCTATGCCTATAAAGAACTGCTCGGTTGAAAAATCAATCTCGGTCAGCAGCTGTGCGGATATATAGAAATATCCCGCTCCCGAGGATAGCGAAAGCATCTGCACGCGGTCGTCGTCCGATAGGTTTATTCCCGTCTCCTTGGGTGCTTCGGCGTCAAGCGCCACAAGCCCCGTAGTTTGCGCGGGGTCGGCTACATTCTGCCACAGGCTGTTGTTTTCAAGCGGCACCGTGAACGGGTAAAGCTCATCGGATACAGCTGACCAATCATCGTTAAGGTCTGCCGCCACCGCTGCCGCAGCGCCCGCCTTATCCGCCGCCGAAAGCAGCGCCGCCGTTGAAGATGATCCAAGGAACGTTTGCGAGTGTTTCTACGTTGTTGATGTCGGTCGGTTTCTGCCAGAAGCCTTTCGCTGCCGGGAACGGCGGTTTCAGACGCGGCATACCTCTTTCGCCCTCCAGAGACGCGATCAACGCGGTTTCTTCTCCGCATACGAATGCGCCTGCACCGGCCTTGATGTAAATGTCAAAGTCAAAACCGCTGCCAAAGATGTTCTTGCCCAGATAACCTCTTTCTCTTGCCTGTGCCATCGCGATTTCCAGTCTCTTGATCGCGAGCGGATATTCCGCACGGCAGTAGATCACGCCCTGAGATGCGCCCATCGCGTAACCGCCGATGATCATGCCTTCGAGCAGAGAATGCGGGTCGCCTTCCAAAACGGAACGGTCCATGAACGCACCCGGGTCACCTTCATCGGCGTTACAAACTAAGTATTTTTCCTTTCCCGGACTTGATTTGGCAGCGTTCCACTTGAACCAGGTCGGGAAGCCTGCGCCGCCTCTGCCTCTCAGGCCGGAGATCTTGATTTCTTCGATAACTTCCTCCGGCTTCATGGTCTTAAGTACTTTTTCGATGGCTTTGTATCCATCTACTGCGAGATATTCATCGATGTTCTCCGGGTTAATTTTACCGCAGTTTCTCAATACAACTCGCTGCTGTTTGTCGAGGAACTGTTCGTCTTCCGGTGTGATCGCGTACTCCTGACAGACTTTATGGTTCACTAAATGACTTTCAACAATCTCAGCCACCTTGTCCGGCTGTACTTTGACGTATCTTGTCATTTCGCCGTTATCGTCATATACATCCACAATTGGCTCCAGATAACAGGTACCGACGCAGCCTGTGATGTCAACTTTGACGTCAAGGCCTTTCGCTGCGATCTGTTTTTCCAATTCTGCGGCAGTTTTCTTGGCACCGGTCGCGATACCGCAGCTGCCTTGTCCAACTACTACTTTCATGCGGGCACCTCCTATGCTCTTTCTTTGATTTCGGCCAGAATCTGTTTTACCTTATCCTTGGTCAGATTGCCGTAGGTTTCATCACCCTCGGCACTCTTAACCATCATAACAGGCGCTAAGGAACAGCAGCCCAGGCACGCGACGTTATTCAGGGTAAAAATACCGTCTTCCGTCGTTTCGCCATCCTTGATGTTGAGATATTCGCAGACAGCTTCTTCGATCATTTCAGAACCGTTGACATGACATGCTGTGCCCTGGCAGAGCATGATCAGGTACTTGCCGATCGGCTGCAGTCTGAACTGTGCATAGAAAGTCGCTACGCCGTAGATTTTGGCAGGTTTGATCCCTGTCGCATCAGAAATGTAGTTGATCGTGTCGATGGACAGATAACCGTAGATTTCCTGAGCTTTTTGCAGAATAGTGATGAGACTACCCGGCACCTTTGCATATTGGTCTAAAACAGGCTGCAGTTCCTTGAACTGTTCTCTTCTGTTTTCGGCACAATTGCAGTTACATGTTTTTTCACTCATTTTTGCACCTCTTAATTATAAATTACATCCAAATTGGACAATTTAAAACAATATTTATCTTATCACAGGTCGTGTCTGATTATGCGCATGCACGCTCGTATGCGCACTTATGCTCTTGCGTCTTCGGCAGGGGTGCTGTCTTTGCTGTCCTCCGCCTCCCGCTCCGCAGGATCGAGAATATAGATTTTGACACGTTCGATGCGCCGATCCTGGATCGCCATGATCTTGAACTGATAGTTTTCAAACTCAATGATCCTGCCGACATCGTTCTCGTCCGGGATTTCGCCCAGCATATCAATGAGAAAGCCGCCGATGGTCTCGCTGGTCTCCGAGGTCAGGTCGATTCCCAGTTCCTCGTCCAGATCCTCCAGGCTGACATCACCGTCAACCAGGTAGATATGGTCATCCACCTTATCGATAATTTCTTCTTCTTCGTCATATTCATCATCAATGTCGCCGACGACCTGCTCTATGATATCCTCCATGGTGACGATCCCGCTGAAGCCGCCGTACTCGTCGATCAGAATCGCGATCTGCTGCTTCATCTTTTGCAGTTCAAACAGCAGCGCGTCGATATTCTTGGTCTCCGGCACAAAATATGGTGCACGCAGAATCGAAGCGATGTCCACTGACTCAAAGCCCTTTTCCCAGGCCTGGATCAGATAATCCTTGATGTTGAGAATACCGATGATATTATCGGTTTCGCCCTGACAGACCGGAATGCGTGAATAACGCAGTTTCATCAGATCATCCACATATTCCTCCGGCGGATCCTCGATGTCGATCACGAACACATCCGTACGCGGCGTCATGATTTCATAGGCGAGTTTATCGTCCAGGGCAAAGATGGAATTGATCATCTTTTTGCCCTCTTCCTTGAGTACACCGGACTCCTGCCCGGCCTCCAGAATGGACATGACCTCTTCCTCCATCTGCGAGCCATTGGTCTGGTTGGTCAGTTTCTTCCAAAATTTTTTGATTCCCTTGTCTTTATGCTCCTTCGATTCTTTCGGACCGGGGGCACCGCTACTGTCGCTTGACATTTGTTTTTCTCCTTATCTGATTTACTTAAAATTTTATACGGTAAACCATGTGCAAAATGGCTTTGTTCCCGCCTGTTTCGCGGTGTCAGTTCCCGTTTTCTTTCTTTTTACGCAGCATGAAATGCGCGTCAACCGGCTTTGCCATCTTTATCTTCAAGATTTGCTGCGGATGCGGCGCAGCCGTAATCGGCTCGCCCTCCTCATTATACATCTCTTCCAATACCTGTGTAAAGAAGTCCGTATGCGGACCGAACACTTCAATTTCATCGCCGATGACCATCTTGTTGCGCTGCTCCACGATAGCATACCCGGTTTCCGAGTCGTAGGATCTGACCATACCGGTGAAAGTATAGTCCCGCGTGTAGGCGCTCGTCTGATAGTTTTGGTCATGGTTGGTCGGCTTATGATAATAAAAGCCTGTCGTAAATTCCCGGTGACTGACTTTTTTGAGCTCCGTCATCCATTCCTCGCGAAAAGCGTAGCCGTCCGGATCTGCAAAATACGCGTCGATGGCTTTGCGGTATGCCGCGACGACCGTTGCCACATAGAACACGCTCTTCATACGACCTTCGATCTTCAAAGACGAAATGCCAGCCTCCACGAGCTCCGGGATCGATTCGATCATGCACAGATCGCGGGAATTCAAGATATAGGTTCCTCTTTCGTCCTCTTCGATCGGGTAATACTGTCCGGGCCTTTGTTCCTCGACAAGCGCATACTTCCATCTGCAAGGATGGGCGCATTGCCCGCGGTTGGCGTCTCTTTCGATCATAAAATTGCTCAAAAGACACCTGCCGGAGTAGGAAATGCACATGGCCCCATGCACAAATGCCTCAAACTCCAAAGTTTCCGGTGTCTGCCTGCGGATCTCCCGAATCTCTTCAAAGGTCAGCTCTCTGGCAAGCACGATGCGCTTCACGCCCATGCGATGCCAGAATTTCGCGGTCTCATAATTCGTCATATTCGCCTGCGTGCTGAGATGGATCTCTGCCTGCGGTATGATCTCCTGTATCATGGTGATCACGCCGGGATCGCTGACAATGAACGCGTCCAAATCCAAATCCTTGATTTTGTTCAAATAATCGCGCAGCGGCTCGATATCCTCGTTGTGCGCGTAGATATTCATCGCCAGATAGCATTTGACGCCATGCGCGTGACAGAAGGCGATGCCCTCAGTCATTTCCGCGAGACTCATATTGCCGGCTCCCGCGCGCAGGGAAAACAGCTCACCGCCGAAGTAAACGGCATCCGCGCCGTAAAGCGCCGCGATTTTTAGTTTTTCGAGGTCCCCTGCCGGGGCTAATAGTTCTGGTTTTTTTATCATATTTTCCCTATTTTGCGGTTGCGTTTAATTTTGTCACCGAAATACCGTCTCCGACTGCCAGCACCGCGGTCTCCATATTCGGACAGCTTTGAATATATTCCAAAAATGCGCGCATTTTGCGAATATTCGTCTTATGCTTGCCTTTTGGGTCAAAGCAATCGTCCGCGACCTTGCCTTTGAAGAGGACATTATCGCAGAGAATTACGGCTTCTGTGGTGCAGACCTTCATGGCTGCGTCTAAAAACCGTTGGTAGTGGCTCTTGGCCGCGTCAATGAACACCAGATCAAACGGTGCGATTCCCTCTGCTTTGAGTTCTGCCGCGGCTTCCGCTCCGTCGCCGCACAGTACGGTGACATGCTTCTCATAACCAAGTTTGCGAATGTTGGCGCGCGCCGTTTCATAAGTCTCCGGATCTTTTTCGATGGTCACGACCTCCGCACCGCAGCACTCCGCGAAAAACATCGCGGAATAACCGACAGCACAGCCGATTTCCAAAATTCTTTTTGGCCGCAGGATTGCGAGCGTCGCACGCAGATAGCTTTCGGTTTCCTTCAGGATAATCGGAATCTCCGCAGCTTCCGCTTCCTGTCTGAGCGCCCCTAACTCCGCTGTTAATGGATGATAGAAGCTGTTGATATATCGGGTAACGAGTTCATTCGTAATATTCTGTGTGAATTCCATGTATTTAGTGTGCAGCCCGATAGGCTTTGTCATAGGCTGCTTTGTCCTTTAAGAACTGATTATAATCGGACGAAAAGTTCGATGTGCCATCCAGCTTTTCGCTGGCAACGAAATACAGATAATCCGCGTCCGATGGGTAAAAGGCCGCTCGAATCGACGCCATACCCGGAGAACAGATCGGTCCCGGGATATCCTTATACTTGTAACTGTTGTACGGCGAATCGATCTCAAGATCCGCGTAAGTCAGGTTGTCCTTTTGCTTGCCGATCACATATTGTACGGTCGAGCACATCTGGAATTTCATTCCCTTTTCCAGACGGTTGTAAATTACCGCTGCGACCTTTGGGCGCTCTTCATCCAGGATTGCCTCCCGTTCGATGATGGACGCATACTTGATGATGTCGCGCAGCTGCACACCCTGCTCGGTCGTCAGATAAGCGCCGTATCGGGTCAAAAGGTCTTTCCATTCCGCTTCCTGTCCTTTGAAGATGCCTTCAAAGACATCCTGATCAAACTGGCGCAGCATGGTATTGATGATCTCTTCTTCTGAGCTGCCCTCTGCGACATAATAGGTGTTCGGCATCAGGTAGCCTTCCAGATAATTGTCCGGAAGACTGCTGCGCATGGCTTCCTCATTGCTTGCATAACGAAGAAACTCATAAGTATCGAACCATTTCGGATCTTTGACAATCCGTTCAAATGTCTCCTGATCGCCCATGCCTTGATCGACCAGTTTTTGGATCGTCTGTGCTACGGTCAGTCCCTCCGGTACCGTAAACGTCTTCATGCTGACCTTACCACCTACCAGGATCTCCGCGATTTCCGCATAATCCATGGATGGAGAAAGCGCGTAAGTGCCCGCTTTGTACTTGCTGTCCCAACCCTTACTCTTCGACCAAAGCCGAAATTTGCTTGCGCTGGCGATGATACCGTTATCCTCCAGCGTCTGTGCGATGCCCGCGGCACTGGTGCCTGACGGAATCTCTATGCTGACTGATGCGGCATTTTCGCTGTCATACGGCTTCCCCATACTGCCCATATAGATCCAAAAACCTACCGCAAGGAGCAGTACACCGATGAGCGCAGGAATCAAAATTTTAGTAAGATGCTTTGATGATCTCATGTATATCCCCTTTTGTATCGTTTGCTTTCTCTTCAGATATTTCGCCTTTTGATATTGTATTCACAATAAATCAAGAAAAACGGAAGGACGGCAGAATTTTGCTGCGCGTCCTTCCGCCACTCAAGCTTTTTGTATCAACTATTTCGCTCTTCCCAGATATTCGCCGGTTCTGGTGTCGATCTGGATCTTTTCACCGGTTTCGATGAAGATCGGAACCTGTACTACAGCGCCGGTTTCCACAGTTGCGGCCTTCGTTACGTTGGTCGCGGTGTTGCCCTTCACGCCCGGCTCTGTTTCGATGACCTCAAGGTCTACGAAATTCGGTGCTTCTACCAAGAAAGCATTGCCCTGGAAAAACTTCACCGTTGCTTCGTCGTTCGGTCTCATGAACTTGATCGCATCCTCTACCTGCTCTGCACCCAGCGGAATCTGATCGTAAGTTTCCGGGTCCATGAAATAATACAGACCATCCATATCATACAGATACTGCATCTTTTTGGTTTCGATGATCGCTTCTTCGAATTTGTCATCCGGATTGAACGCTTCTTCTCTGGTCGCTCCGGTGATGATGTTCTTATACTTGGTTCTTACGAATGCGGCGCCTTTACCTGGCTTTACATGTAAAAAATCAAGCACAACATGCGGTTCTCCGTTGATCTGAAATGTTCTGCCTTTTCTAAAATCACTAGCGTAAATCATTTTTTATCTCTCCATTCTTAATTTAAGTCTGTTATTTATGACATCTCGATACTTCATTATATCAAATAACCTGTCGATTGCCAAGTCCTCATTCTATTTTTTTCAAGAAATTCCCATGAATTTTTTCGCTGTTAGCCAAGAAGGTCGCCGACACCGATGGCTTCGCCGATGATGCCGTAAACGTCCTTCATCATCAAAGAAAATCTCATTTCGGCCTGCAGATACTGAGACGTCAGCGGGTCAGCGGCCATAATCGTGTAAAGCTGCTGAATACCAGCCATATCTTCCGCGTTCGGCTGTTCGCCCATCATCTGCTTAGTCTGAAATTCCAGCTGCTTTGCCTGAAAATCCTTGAGCATCTTAGAAAGTTCTTCATTCGCGTCGATCTGATTTTTTAAGGCGTTGTACTGTTTGAACTCTTCAGATTCTTTTATCGCGGACGCCAGTCCGTGTGCCTGGTCATATACGTTCATACTTGCATTTCTCCTTTTCCGTTTTATCAAAATTTTATCTCTGCGCGCTGCACTTGTCCGTAACATCGCAGCGAGTGTCTCTGCGCGCTGCCAAAATGTTCTTGCATTTGTCCTCGTCGCTGCAGCTGGCATCTCCGCCCACTTCCGTTGTGCGCACTCCTGCATCTGCCGTCTCTGCCCGCGCAGTTGCTCTCTGCTGCTTTGCGGGGAATTTCATCTGCTCGCTGCGGCGAAAACGGGCGGAATTTTCTGTCCAGCTTTGCTGTCAGAAGAATTCCGTCGCCGTTTTCTTGCCTTGCTTGCGCGTGAAATTCTGCCGCGCAGCGCAAGTTCACGTTCTGCAGCGCTAGAGGCGGCAGATGTATGCACGCAGGAAAATGGTGCGCCGTTTCGGGGTGCAGGGCAAAGTACTGCATTTTCCGCAGACGCTGCATGTCATGGCCCGCAAAGTGATGCAGATGCACAGCATGCGCGCAATCACTGTTTGAGCATCGAAGATGCGAGTTTGATTCGCGGCACTGTGCAGCAAATCGCGTGCGGCAGCCATGCACAGCGGCGAGGACCTTTGCAGCGCTTTGCGCCTGCACCCCGGAAACCGGTCCTGCAGGTTCCGCGCAAGAAGCGCTACACTTCGAGGAAGATCGGCAGAATGATCGGGCTGCGCTTGGTCGTTTCGTAAATGAAACTGCTCAGCGAATCTCTGACCTGCGACTTCATCGCATTCCAATCGGTGATATTTTTATCCTGACAGCGCTTCAACGCCTGAATCGCCACCTTACGCGCCTCATCCATCAGCTTTTCGTTTTCTCTGACATAGACAAAGCCTCTGGAGATAATGTCCGGTCCGGAGACCACTAGATGACTTTCGCGCTCGATAGCCGCCACGACGATCATCAGCCCGGACTCGGACAGCAGTTTGCGGTCTCTGAGTACGATATTGCCGACATCACCGACACCGAGACCATCGACGAGAATCGCGTCCGCCTCCACCTGGTCTTTTTCGACAAACGCCTTGCGCGTATTGACGTTCAGAATGTCGCCGTTGTTGAGTACGAAGATATTCTCCTTCTTCATGCCCAGGGACTCTGCCAGTCTGGCGTGCTGCACTAGATGACGGTATTCGCCATGTACCGGCATGAAGAACTTTGGCTTGATCAGCGAATGCAAGAGCTTCAGTTCCTCCTGGCAGGCGTGCCCGGAAACGTGAATATCCGCGATATCGGAGTAGATCACCTCCGCGCCCTTTTCAAAGAGCTTATTGACGACATTGGATACGGTTTTTTCATTGCCTGGGATCGGTGTCGAGGACAGGATGACCGTATCGCCTTTTTTGAGCTTCACAGCCTTATGCTCGCCGGAAGCGATGCGCGACAGGGCTGACATCGGTTCGCCCTGGCTGCCGGTCGTGATGATGACCAGCTTATCGTCCGGAATGTTCTTTGTCATTTTAAGATCGACCAAAGTGCCTGCCGGGATATTCAGATAACCCAACTCGATCGCGAGCGCGACTACGTTTTCCATACTTCTGCCGGAAACCGCCACCTTGCGGCCGACCTTGACCGCGTTCTCGATAATCTTCTGCACGCGATGTACGTTCGACGAGAAGGTCGCGATGATGATGCGGTTTTTGGAATTGCGGAAGATATTTTCAATCGTCTGCCCAACCACGCGTTCAGAGGCTGTATAGCCCGGACGCACCGCGTTGGTGCTGTCGCAGAGCATCAGCGTCACGCCCTTCTTACCAATCTGCGCCAGCTTCGAAAAGTCGATCGGTTCTCCGTCAATCGGTGTATAGTCGATCTTGAAGTCGCCGGAGTGGAATACCACGCCTGCCGGAGTCGTAATCGCCAGACAGATCGCGTCCGCGATTGAGTGCGTCGTGCGGATCGTTTCGATATCAAAATACTCTCCGAGCTTAAACTTATCGCCTGCGTTAATCGTCCGCAGATCCCCGATCACTTCGTGTTCTTTTAACTTGTTTTCCACCAGTCCCAGCGTGAGTCTCGTGCCATAGACCGGAATCTTGATATGCTTGAGCAGATAAGGAATGGCGCCGATATGGTCCTCATGACCATGCGTAATCACCATCCCGACGATCTTGCTGCGATTCGCGATCAAGTAGGAAAAATCCGGAATGACGATATCAATGCCGTACATTTCGTCTTCCGGGAAAGAAAGTCCGCAGTCGATGATCAAAATTTCATCTTGGTATTCCAGGAGTGTCAGGTTCTTGCCGATTTCGTTCAGTCCTCCTATCGGAATTACCTTTAACATTGGGCTTTCTTTTTTTGGTTTTGTTTGTCTTCTTCTCATAAATTCTCCGTCCTTTTTTCTCTATTTATGAAAAGACAGCATTTCCTTGCAGGACCCGCGCCGCCGCCAAACACTTGCTGCGGCGGCACGCCTGCTGTGATGTTATTCTGTTTCTATCTATTTTACTACAATGTTGATCAGTTTGTTCGGTATGGAAATTACCTTGACAACTGTCTTTCCGTCCAGTAATGCTTGAATCTTATCACTCTCCATTGCTGTCTTTTCGAGTGCTGCCTTATCAAGATTGTTGGCAACACTTAACTTATCTTTTAATTTGCCGTTGATCTGCACGATGACTTCCACCTCGTCCTTCACCAGCGCGGATTCGTCAAATTCCGGCCATGACATCACTGCCACAGACTCGTTCTGCCCGATATCATGCCACATTTCCTCACAGATATGCGGTGTGAACGGGGACAGGATCAAAATCAAATCTTTGATTGCTTTGCCAAAGAAGCCGACGTTCACATCGCCCTCTTTGTAGCGGTACATTTCGTTTACAAGCTCCATAATCGAAGAGATCGCCGTATTGAAGCTGAATCTGCCGCCGACATCCTCGCTGACCTTTTTAATCGCGGTATGCAGCATATAGTTCAGAGACTTGTCAGCTTCGGTCTTGATCTCAAACGCTGTCGGTACTTCCGGATATTTCGCCTGGAATTCGTAAACCAGTCTCCAGACTCTGTTCAGGAAACGATAGCTGCCCTCTACACCCGCGTCGGACCAGTCAAGCTCTCTTTCCGGCGGCGCCGCAAAGAGAATGAATAATCTTGCCGTATCCGCGCCGTATTTCTTGATGATCTCCTCCGGACTGACGACATTGCCGAGCGATTTACTCATCTTCTTGCCGTCCTTGTTGACCATACCCTGCGTCAAAAGATTCTTAAACGGCTCATCGTCTCTGACAAGACCGAGATCATGCAGCGCCATCTGGAAGAAACGAGAGTACATCAGATGCAGAATCGCGTGTTCGACACCGCCGATATACTGATCCACATTCATCCAGTAGTTCGCTTTGTCCGAATCGAACGGCGCGTGGTCGTTCTTCGGATCACAGTATCTGAGGAAATACCACGAGGAATCCAGGAAGGTATCCATCGTATCGACTTCTCTGGTCGCTTTCTTGCCGCAGCGTGGACAAGCGCAGTGTTTGAAAGTCGGCGAGGTCGCGATCGGGGATTCCCCTTTGCCGGTGAATTCCACATCCGTCGGCAGCAGAACCGGCAGGTTCTCTTCCTTCTCCGGTACCCAGCCGCAGTCCTCACAGTAGATCATCGGGATCGGTGTGCCCCAGTATCTCTGCCGCGAGATCAGCCAGTCTCTGAGTTTATAGTTGACCTTGCGGTGTCCAAGGCCCTCCTTCTCCGCCTTGTCGATCATATACGGGATCGCGTCTGCGGATTGCATCCCGGTGATTTCGCCGGAGTTGATCATCACGCCGGACGCCGCGCAGGCCTGTGTCAGGTGATTCACATCCACTTCCGGATCCTGCGGATCAACAACCGGGACGATGTCGATACCGAATTTCGTCGCGAATTCAAAGTCTCTCTGGTCATGTGCCGGTACGCCCATAACCGCGCCGGTACCGTAGCCCATCAGAACGTAATCCGCGATATAGATCGGCATTTCCTTATGCGTGAACGGGTTGATCGCGTACTTGCCGATGAACACACCGGTCTTTTCGTTGGTCGTGGAGGTACGTTCGATCTCGTTCATGTGCTTGACCTTGTCGATATACTCCAGAACCGGTTTCTCGTATTCCGTTCCCTTGACATTTTCCAGAACGGTCGGATACTCCGGTGCCAGAACCATAAAAGTCGTACCGTAGATGGTGTCCACTCTGGTCGTGAATACCGTCAGCGTTTCATCGGAATCCTTCATTTTGAAATCCACTTCGCAGCCGTAGGACTTTCCGATCCAGTTTTTCTGCATCGTTCTGACCTTTGCCGGCCAGCCGTCCAGTTTGCCGTTGTCGAGGTTTTCCAGCAGTCTGTCCGCGTAGTCGGTAATCTTAAAATACCACTGCGAAAGGTTTTTCTTCGTCACCGGCGTCTTGCAGCGTTCGCAAACCCCGTCCACAACCTGTTCGTTTGCCAGTACGGTCTGACAGCTTGGACACCAGTTGACCGGATTTTCTTTCTTGTAAGCCAGCCCTTTCTTGAAAAACTGAATGAAGATCCACTGCATCCATCTGTAATAGTCTTCGTGGCAGGTCGCGACTTCTCTGTCCCAGTCATAGGAAAGACCGAGCTCTCTCAGCTGCGCTTCCATCTCGTGGATATTGTCCCAGGTCCATTTGCTCGGGTGGATACCATGCTGGATCGCCGCGTTTTCTGCCGGCAGACCGAAGGAGTCGAAACCCATCGGATGCAGCACGTTATAGCCATCCATCTTCTTGAATCTGGCTACCACGTCACCGATGGAATAGTTTCGAACGTGTCCCATGTGCAGCTTGCCTGACGGGTATGGGAACATTTCCAGCACATAATATTTTTTCTTCGTTTCATCCTCTGTGCACTTGAACAGTTGATTTTGTTCCCAATAGTCCTGCCATTTTTTTTCGATTTCCTTAAAATTATACTTCTCGTTCATCTTTGTCCTATTCCTCCACTTCGATGAAATCACAGTCGCCCCAAATTTTTTCAATGCTGTATTTTTCTCTCATTTCCTTGGTAAACAGATTGACGATGATATCGCCAAAATCCATTAGAATCCAGCCGGAGTTCTGTTTGCCCTCTACCGACTTTACCAAGAGACCTTCCTTCGCGAATGCCTCTTCTACGTCATCCACCAATGTATTGATCTGTCGTTCGGATGTACCGGAACAGATGACGAAAAAGTCCGCAAATGATGCCTTTCCCTGAATGTCGATGGTGACGATATCCTGTGCTTTTTTAGCGGACAGCGTCTTTCCGGCAAGCAGCGCGTACTCTCTGTTGGTCATGGTTTTCCTCCTTTTTGTTTGATCGTATTTTCTAAATACGCTTTTGCGCGTATGGTTTCCTCATCTAAATATTTGCCGCTGGACCTGACGAAATCGATCGTGTTGGAAAGCGACATCAGGCACGCCTTGTCCAGATCGATATAGGCCTCCTTGCGCAGCGCTTCGACGCCCGGATAAGAACGGTTCGGCTCCACAGCGTCAGCGATGTAGATGATCTTTTCCAAAAGCGACATGCCCGGTCGTCCGGTCGTGTGATAGGATACCGCGTTGATGATGTCCGGATCCTCGATCTCAAAATCACGCTGCATGATGATCGCCGCAATCTTGCCATGCGCCAGATTACAGTTATTCAGATACTTGCTGTCAAGACCCAGGTGCTTGACATAATAGTTGAGGCTGTTTTCGGAAACGCCCCGATACATATCGTGAAAGAGCGCCGCGATCTCAGCCTTCTGCGGGTCTGCGCCGTAGCGCTTCGCCAGCTCGATTGCGGTTGTCCGCACGCCTTCGGTGTGAATTTTCCTTTTTTCCGAAAAATTCTTCTCGATATAATCCTTAATCTCTTTGATAGAGTCCATGTTCTGTGATATACCTCTCTACAGTTTCGGGGACCAGACCTGTCGCAGGCTCGCCTGCTTGATATTTTTCGCGGATTTCGGTCGCCGAGATGTCCGGCATCTGCGATGCCAGTTTGATGACGTTGGTCCCGTATCTCGCGCGATACTCGCCAATCTTGTGATCCAGCTCCTCCTCCCGGTAGCCCGGTCTGATGCTGACGATAAAAGAAAAATGCTCCAAAAGGTCGATGCCTTTATACCAGCTGTCCAGCGCCAAAAACGCGTCTGTTCCCGTAATAAAGAAAATCTCCTTGCCCGGCATTTCCTTTTGCAGGGCTGTCATCGTGTCGTAGGTATAGGAAACGCGCATCCGGTCGATCTCAAAGGTCGAAACCTCCGTCCGCGGCACCTCCGCGAACGCCAGCTTCGCCATTGCGAGCCTGTGCTCATCATCGGTCACGCGCTTGCCCTGCTTGAACGGCTGGATATAAGCAGGCATTACGATCAGCTTTGCAAGACCCGCTTCCATGAGCGCTGCCCAGCCGAGCGCGACATGTCCGATATGTACCGGATCAAAGGTGCCGCCCAGCACACCGATGCGATGCGGATATATTGTCTGCGCGCCGCTGTCGGACGCGCCTGCGCTCATGTTGGTCCTGCCCGCAGCCTGCCGGCTCTGCCGCGGCGGTCCGTCAGATGCGGCAGAGGTCTGTGCATCTGACGCCGGGCTGCCTCTGTCCAAATCTTGAAATTCAATGCCGCTGTCCCAGAATGATTCCCCGTATTCCCTGAACTCGAACGATGGATTCTGATCTCTGAGCGCCCGCCAGAACGAAGCCGCAAAATCTTCTTCCGCGCCCCAGCTGATATTGAACAGCCCCTCTCCGCCGCCGGATGCAACCGCACTGACAATGGCGGTTCCTGCTTTGAACAGATTCTCCACCCAGACCATCGTGATTGACAAACTGGCATAGGAACCGGTCCGCATAAAGTAATTCTCAAAGACTGCCGTCACAACATGATACTCTCCATCTCGGGTCGGCAGCTTGATGCACTGCATCGGCACGACCGGTTCTGACCCGGTGATCGTTTTGCCTGCCCGATAAATCGCACCGCAGCAGGCCTGAAACGAACCGTTGAATACTCTGGCATTGCGCAGTTTTTTGCTTTCCACACCCGGAATGCTCTGCGCAAGATCATCGAATTCGTACTGCAGATACTTCTGCGCGCGGTCGCTGAGTCCGGACTGCGGAAGTTCTTCATCAAACTTCTTTTTCGCGCTCTGATAAGACGCGTCCGACAGCGCGATCTTGATGTCCTGCAGGAGTGGTTTGGCTTTTTGCGCGCAAGTCCCGCAAAAGTAAACGCCTTGATTCATCAGGCAGAAATAATCCTGATAGAACTTGATTTCCGCGCCGCAGTTGATACATTCTTTCGCCATATACTTTGAGACCCTTTCCTTGTATCTCCTGTAAGCCCTGCGCATATTCGCAAGGCTTCAGGCAAGACTTCGCTTTTTATTATGTGCACTTTTATTCCTTTGTCGTAATACCGAGCTCGTCAAGCTGCGTCGGATCGACCGGTGACGGCGCGCTGGAAACCAGGCACTGCGCGTTCTGATTCTTCGGGAACGCGATGACTTCGCGGATCGACGGTTCACCGAGCAGGAGCATCACGAAACGGTCCAGACCGTAAGCAAGCCCTGCGTGCGGCGGCGCGCCGTATTTGAAGGCTTCAATCAGGAAGCCGAACTTTTCATCGCAGTCCTCCTTCGTCAGACCCAGTACCTCGAACATCTTCGCCTGCAGATTCTTGTCATGGATTCTGACCGAACCGCCGCCCAGCTCTACGCCGTTCAAAACGATATCATAGGCGTCTGCCTTGACTGCCAGCGGATCGGTATCCAAAAGCTCCAGCTGATCCAGCTTCGGGCAGGTGAACGGGTGATGCATCGCCTTGAGCGAATGGTCTTCTTCGTCCTCTTCGAACATCGGGAAGTCAACGACCCACAACAGGTTGTACTGATTATCGTCCAAAAGTCCCATTCTCTTCGCACATTCTCTTCTGAGGAAACCCAGAGAATCATAGGTTACCTTCGCCCGGTCGGAACAGATAAAGATCAGGTCGTCTGTCTTCGCGTCGAACACCTTTGCGATCTCCGCAAGCTCTTCCTGCGAGAAGAATTTATCTACAGAGGATTTGTATTCGCCTTCATGCACACGGATCCATACTAGACCCTTGGCGCCGTAAGCCTTGGTCATGTCCGTCAGTTTATCGATATCCTTACGGCTGAACTGCTCGGAACCGCCGGTCACGCAGATGCCTCTGACGTCGCCGCCGTTTGCCATGCAATCGGTGAAAACCTTGAAGCCGCAGTCTTTTACGACATCGTTCAGTTTTTTGAGTTCAAAGCCGAATCTCGTATCCGGCTTATCAGAACCGTAGCGTTCCATCGCTTCATCCCAGGTGATGCGCGGCAGCGGCAGCTGGATCTCCACGCCCTTGAGCTCGCGGAACACCTTGGCTAGGAAACCCTCCTGCATCGCGATGACATCGTCCTGATCCACGAAGGACATCTCCAGATCGATCTGCGTAAACTCCGGCTGCCGGTCGGCACGCAGGTCCTCATCGCGGAAGCACTTGACGATCTGCATGTAGCGGTCGGTACCGCCGACCATCAGAAGCTGCTTGAACAGCTGCGGAGACTGCGGCAGCGCGTAGAACTCACCCGGATACACGCGGGACGGTACGATATAGTCTCTGGCACCCTCCGGTGTGGATTTGATCAGCATCGGGGTTTCCACTTCGGTAAAACCGTTCGCGTCGAAATAGTCTCTGGCACATTTGCAGACCTTGTGGCGGAAGGTCAGATTGCGCTGCATCTTAGTCTTTCTCAGATCCAGATAGCGGTATTTGAGACGCAGATTATCGTCCACGTTATCATCGTCCTTGATGTAGATCGGTGGTGTATCCGCTTCGGCATACAGCACCAGATCGGTCGCGAACACCTCGATCTCGCCGGTCGGAAGATTTTCATTCTTGGCGCTTCTCTCCTTTACGATGCCCTTGACGCCGATGACATATTCGCTTCTGAGCGCGTCTGCTCTTTCAAACAGTTCCTGCGGGATCTGATCGTCAAAGGTCACCTGCACGATGCCGGTTTTGTCTCTCAAATCCACGAAGATCAGTCCGCCGAGGTTTCTTCTCTTCGCGACCCAGCCGTTGAGTACGACTTCCTGCCCCGCGTTGCTGAGGTTCAGCGTGCCGCACATGTGCGTTCTCTTAAAAATATTGCTCATATCTCATACTTCTCCTGTTTCTATTTATCCTTGCATTCCTGCGGCTCAGCTGAGAGGCGCTTGTCAATTTCCGCTTTCAAGTCCTCAAACCGGACTTCCGTCTGCTCACCGCTGATCATATCCTTGCAGGTCGCGACGCCATTCTCCAGCTCGTTGTCACCGATGACAACCGCCAGCTTCGCGCCCAGTCTGTCTGCATATTTGAACTGTCCCTTGAAGTTTCTCTGCAGATCATCGATCTGACACTTATAGCCGTCTCTGCGCAGCGTAAACAGCAGCTTCTGTCCGTAGAGCTTTGCTTTTTCGCCCATGGTAGCGATGAAAACATCACATTCGGACGGTTTCGGGATCTCCACGCCGTTCGCTTCCATCAGCATCAGCAATCTTTCCTTGCCGAGACCGAAGCCGACGCCCGGGATCGGCGGTCCGCCGACCTCCTGCACCAGATTATCATATCGACCGCCGCCGCAGACTGTGCCCTGCGCGCCAAGACTGTTCGTCACGAATTCAAAGGCTGTTTTCGTGTAGTAGTCCAACCCTCTGACAATTTTCGGATTGATGACATACGGAATGCCGATGGCATCCAAATTCTGCTGCAGCTCCTCAAATGCTTTTTTGCAGTCATCACACAAAAAGTCGATCATCATCGGCGCACCCTGAACAAGCTCCTGATCCTGCGGGCTCTTGCAGTCGAGGATACGCATCGGGTTCTTGTCATATCTGGATTTGCAGGTATCACAGAGCTGATCGAACTTCGGCGCTAAGAACTCCTTCAGCGCTTTTCTGTGCTCCGCGCGGCAGTGCGGACATCCGACAGAGTTGATCTCCAGGGTCAGATCGGACACGCCCATAGAGGTCAAAAAATCGTAGCCGATTGCGATGATCTCCGCGTCCGCGACCATATTCGGCGTGCCAAAGGTTTCAACCCCGAACTGGTGGAACTGTCTCAGACGGCCCGACTGCGGCTTTTCATAACGAAAACACGGAATATCATAGAATAACTTAATCGGCTGCACTTCCGCGTACAGCTTATGTTCGATGAAAGCACGTACCGCCGGAGAGGTGCCTTCCGGCTTCAGCGTAATGGAACGTCCGCCATGATCGTTGAAGGTATACATTTCTTTCTGCACGACATCGGTGGTATCGCCGATCCCTCTCTGGAATAATTCTGTATGTTCAAAGATCGGGGTTCTGATTTCCTTGAAGCCGTAGCGTTGGCACACGTCTTTCCACTTCTTTTCGATGTAATGCCACTTGTACACCTGATCCGGCATGATATCCTTCGTCCCTTTCGGTGCGTTCGTTAACATCTCTTTTCTACCTCCTTAAAAATATTCTGTTCTTTTCTATCCAGCATTTCCTCTAATCTGGAAATATAGATCTCATAATTGGAAACATTCGGCACCCGTTCCAGACGGTTTTCGTCCGGATAGTAGATCTTGCTGATGCCGCCGGCGCCGAGCGCCAGAATGGTCTGCTTCTCTTCCATGATGCGAATGTTATAGATACAAGGCGTATCGCCCTTGCAGTACCCTGTATTCTCAAAGGCACCTGCCATATGTTTCTGTCTGTACAGATAATACGGACGGAAGCCTGCTGCCTTGAGCTTCTGCTGCGCGACAGCCAGCATTTCCTTAACGGTTTCACCCTGCTTATAGTGAAAATCCTTATCCACCTCCACAAGGCGCGAGGCGCGTTTGACCGCCAGCGTATGCACCGTAATATTCTCCGGGTCGAGCGCCAGAAGCGCCTCCATCGTCTCCGCGAAATCAGCAAGTGATTCCTCCGGCAGACCGGTAATGACATCTGCGTTGACGATCGGAATCCCGACCCAGTCCGCACGCTGAAATGCTTTGACAATATCATCCGGACGATGCTCCCGCCCGATGAGGTCCAAAGTCTTTGCATGCATCGACTGCGGATTGATGCTGATGCGTGCGATATGGTGCTGCTGCAGCACTTCCAGCTTCTCATAGGTGATGGTTTCGGGACGGCCGGCTTCTACCGTAAATTCCTTTAGTTTGCTCAGGTCTATCGCAGCCTCCACCGTTCCCAGCAGCGCATCGAGCTGCTCTGCCGTCAGCGTGGTCGGCGTGCCGCCGCCGATATAGATGCTCTCCGCCCAAAGTCCGGTCTGCCGCATGCGTCTGCCGACATACGCAATTTCTTGCTTTAATGCCTCCAGGTAGCGCGCGATCTCCGCGTCCGGCACCTGATTGGAAGTAAAAGAACAGTAAAGGCAGCGAGTCGGACAGAACGGAATCCCGATATAAACGCCGACCGAATCCGGATCAGCCTTGCCGCAGACCTCCCGCTGATAGGCTAAGGTATCTGTGAGGAGATCGATCTTGGACTCTGCCAGCAGATAGTCCTCGCGGAGTGTTCTGCGTACCGTCTCCATATTCTGCAGACGATCAAGCAGCTCTCCTGCCAGCTTGACCGGACGCACGCCCGTCAGAATGCCCCACTCCGGTTCATATCCGGTTACCGCAGCTAGTTTACGGTAAATTTCTCGTTTGATCTCGTTTTTGTCCGCGGACAAGACTTGATTGATCTCAAGCAGGATTGGCTGCGCGGCAGGCGCCGCGATTTCCGCTGGCTGCGTCCCGCCTGCCGCGAGATTGCCGTTTTCGTACTTGGCTTCTAAGTCCGCCGCTGCTTCTGCCTCCGCGTCCGTATAGCTCACGAACATGTCCGGCGAGAGAAATACCTTGATCAGCTCCTGCAGCTCATATTTATTTGTGATCCCATGAAGTAAAATTTTATACAAAAGGATTTCCTTTCTTCTCGTCGCCGATCGTTGTGAAGCCCATATGCCCCGGCAGTACAACCGTATCATCCGGCAAAAGGAACAGTTTATCCTTGATGGAATTCATCAGCACGCGAAAATCGCCGCCGTAAAAATCGGTTCTGCCGATGGAATAGCGGAACAGGGTGTCCCCGCTAAAAACGTGCCCGTTTACATAAATGCTGATGCCGCCCCTGGTATGGCCCGGCGTATCCAGAATATGCAGCGTCATATTGCCGACCGTCAGTTCATCGCCGTCCTTGACATAGATGTCCGGTTCTACCGTAATCGGGCTGCCGAACATTTCGGTTGACACGTTGAGCTTCGCGTCACGCAGAAGCTCCGCTTCCTTCTCATGCGCGACAATTTTGGCGTTTGGAAAATCCTTCGCGTGTTCCGCGACACCGCCGATATGATCCCCATGTCCGTGTGTCAGAATGATATACAGAATATCCAGTCCGAGATTTTTGGCGTCTTCTGTCAGTTCTTTGCAATATCCGCCCGGATCCACGATGAATCCTTTTTTGCTCTCCTCGTCATATACAAGGTAGGTATTGACCTGAATCGGGCCCGTCATATATCGTTTTATCTTCATTTTTTCTCCTGTTTCTTCCCCTTGTCGGTAAGATCTGTGCGCCCTCGCGAAAAGCGGAGCCACGCTGCCGTAATCGTTAGAATAATTTGTGACTGTCCAAAAGAATCGTCACAGGTCCGTCATTATAAATGCGCACGAGCATCTCCGCCTGAAAGATGCCTTCGCCGACCGGAATGCCTTTGTCTGTCAGTTTTTGATTGAAATATGCATACAGTGCTTTCGCTTCCTCGGGTCTTGCCGCATGACTGTAGCTCGGCCGCTTGCCCTTGCGCACATCGCCCAGCAGCGTAAATTGTGAGATGGAAAGGACACCGCCGCCGATATCCAGCACTGAACGGTTCATCACGCCGTCCGCATCGTCAAAAATACGAAGTCCTGCTACCTTTTCGGCGATATAGTCCGCATCCTTTTCGGTATCGCCGTCTTCTACGCCTAATAGAACGACCAGACCCTGCCGGATCGCGCCTGTCACGTTTTCCTCTACGGTCACATCTGCCTGTGTGACGCGCTGCACGACTGCTCTCATGTGTGCTGTACTCCTTCTCTTTTATCGTTTATTTTTTATGATTTCGCTCTGTAAACCTGAAGGACACCCTCGATATTACGGAGACTGCGCTGTACCTTCTGCATTTCCTGCGTACTGGAAATAGACAGCGTAATGGTCATTGTCAGACTACCGTCTCTGCCGCTCTTGGCATTGACGCCGGACAGGTGAATGTCCATATCCTCACAGACCCTGGAAATATCCGAAAGCATCCCCTTGCGGTCCGTTCCGACGATGCAGATATCTGTATTGTAGGATTTTCCTGCCTTCAGATCCTCCCATTCAACCTTGATAAAACGTGCTTTTTCATGCTCCGGCAGCGCCACGATATTGGAGCAGTCCCGTCTGTGAACGGAAATGCCGCGTCCTTTGGTGATGAAGCCGACAATCTCGTCTCCCGGAACCGGATTGCAGCATTTGGCGAGCTTGATCATCAGATTATCCGCGCCTTCCACGACAATGCCCGGGTTATCAGCCGTTCTTCTGCGATCGCGTAATTTTTTCGCTTCTGCTTCCTTGATCTCGGCTGCGAGTTCTTCGTTGCTCTTTGGAAGTTCTGTCTTTGTCTCGTCCGTATAATAGCCAAACAGGAGATTTGCGAACTTGCTGACCAGCGTACCGCCGTTGGAAAGCTGCGTATAGCATTCATCGGAATTCGCGAAATTCATCGCCTTCATCGCTTTGTTTAAAAACATGGATTTGGCGCAGGTCGCCGGGTCGAAACCCTTTTTACGTATATATTTATCTAAAAGATCCTTACCTTTTTCAATGGTATCGGATTTATTTTCTTTTTTGAGCCAGCTGCGAATCTTGTTTCTGGCATTGGAGCTCTTGGCGATCTTCAGCCAGTCAATGCTCGGCCCCGCCGAGTTCGCGGAGGTAACGATTTCAACAATATCACCGTTCTGCAGGGTGTAATCGATGGTTACCATCTTGCCGTTAACCTTGGCCCCGACACATTTGCAGCCGATAGCCGAGTGTATCTTAAAGGCAAAATCCAGCGGCGTTGAGCCTGCCGGTAGTTCGATGACATCGCCGCGCGGTGTGAAAACGAAAACCTGGCTGGCGAACAGGTCCATTTTCATCGTTTCGAGGAAGTCCTTCGGATCATTGATATCCTGCTGCCACTCCAAAGATTGTCTGAGCCATGCCAGCTTCATGTCATCATTGGAAGCTTTGCCGGAGGTGTCTCCCTCCTTGTATTTCCAATGTGCCGCGATACCATATTCCGCGACCTGATGCATCTCATAGGTGCGGATCTGGATTTCAAACGGCTCCCCGTTGTCACCGATAACTGTGGTATGCAGGGATTGGTACATATTCGGTTTCGGCATCGCGATATAGTCCTTAAATCTGCCCGGAATCGGTTTCCACATGGTATGCACGATACCGAGTACCGCGTAGCAGTCCTTGACATTATCGACGATGATGCGTACCGCGATCAAATCGAAGATTTCATCGATCTGCTTGTTTTGATATTTCATCTTTTTGTAGATGCTGTAATAGTGTTTCGCTCTGCCGTAAATATCATAATGCAGATGCATATCGTTCAGCGCGTCTCGAATCTCGCTGATGACCAGATTGATGGTCGCTTCGCGCTCTTCCTTACGCTTATTGACCTTTTCTTTGAGGTCCTGGAACTCCTGCGGATGCAGATATTTGAGTGCCAGATCCTCAAGCTCAAACTTGACTTTGGAAATACCGAGCCTGCTGGCAAGCGGCGCGTAAATTTCGAGAGTTTCGTTGCACTTTTCGATTTTTTTCTCGGGGCTCATGTACTCCATGGTCCGCATGTTGTGCAGTCTGTCCGCCAGCTTGATGATCAGGACGCGGATGTCCTTGGACATCGCCAAAAACATCTTGCGGAAGTTCTCCGCTTGTATTTCCTCTTTGGATTCAAATTTAATCGTGCCTAATTTCGTAACACCGTCCACCAGAAGAGCGATTTCCTCCCCGAAGTCGGCGACGAGCTGCTCTCTGGTGTAAGGTGTATCTTCTACCACGTCATGCAAAAGCCCACCGACGATCGTCGCGTCGTCCATACCCATCTCCGCGAGGATCAGCGCGACATTGATCGGATGAATAAAATACGGTTCTCCGCTCTTGCGCAGTTGTCCCTCGTGCAGACGCTGGGCTGTATCGAATGCTTTGCCGATCAGCTCGGTGTTGTATTTAGGATTGATATTTAGGATTTTTTCTAAAAATTCAGCTTTTGTGATCATGGATCATGGCACTCCTATTTTGTCTTTTTTGCCTTTTTGGATGTATTTAATACATACTTGGAGGTTTCATCCTTCTTGCAGAGATCGTAGTAAAGCGGGCTGCAAACAAAGATGGAGGAATAGCATCCTACGATAACGCCGACCATCAATGGAATGATGAATTCTCTGATCGCGGAGGAAACCATGATGCAAAGCGGGATCATAACCACCAGCGTAGTCAGCGAGGTCATGATGGTTCTATTCAGCGTTTGATTGATACTCAAGTCGATATTGGTCTCGTTGTTGTCCTTTGGATGCAGGGCTTTGTTTTCTCTGATACGGTCAAAGATTACAATCGTATCGTTGATGGAATATCCGACCAAAGTCAAGATCGCCGCGATGAACGGATTGTTGACCGTATAGCCGAAAATCGCGTAGAAAGCGATAACCACCAGTACGTCATGCACAACGCCGGCAATCGCCGTCACGCCGTATTTCCAGGACTTAAAGCGGAAGATAATATAGATCAGCATGCCGATTGAAGCAATGATTACTGCCTTCAGCGCGTTCATCTTCAGCTCGTTTCCGACGGACGGACCGAACTGCTCGGAAGCCAGTACATCCTCCTGGGTGATGCCGAAGTCCGTACCCAGCGTGTCGATGATTTCTCCACGCGCTGCGTTGTCCAAAGATTTAATCGTTTTGATGACAATCTGTGTATTGCCTTCTCCCGCATAAATAATCTGCGGGTTCAATTCATAGACTTCGAGAGATTTTTCGACGTCCTCAATCGGAACCTCCTTGCCCATTTCAACCTGAATGGTCGTGCCGCCGGTAAAGTCGATACCGTAATTCATACCGCCGATCGTCGCGAACAGCAGGCCCGCGATGATGATCGCGCAGCTGATGATGTAGTAAACTTTTCTATGCTTGATAAATGAGAAAGTTTTATTTAACATCTGCTTCGGGGTCAGATCATCGTTGACGCCAAAGTACTTGTTCTTCGCGAATTTCGGATTATTGGCAAGCAGGGAAATAAACAGCTGCGTGATAACAACCGCTGTAAAAATACTGATGACAATACCGATCATCAAGGTCAGCGCGAAACCTTTGACGGAGGTCGTACCGATTTCATAAAGTACCACTGCCGCGATCAGAGTTGTAATCTGCGCGTCGAGTACCGTTGTCAGCGCGTTCTTAAAGCCGGCATCCACCGCGACGCGGATCGTTTTGCCGGCGCAGATTTCTTCTTTGATTCTCGCAAAAATGATGACGTTCGCGTCAACTGCCATACCGATGGACAGGATCAAAGCCGCGATACCCGGCAGGGTCATAACGACACCCAGACCGACCATAGACCACAGGAACATCACAACATAGAGCAGGAGCGCGATATCCGCGACCAACCCCAGCATGCCGTAAAAGATCAGCATCAACAGGAATACAATCCCCAGACCGATCGCGCCTGCCACGATGGACTTGTCCAGCGCGTGCGCGCCGATGGTCGCCGTCTGTACGGAGGACTGTACTTCTTCCAGTTCTACCGGAAGCGCACCGCCTCGAATCAGCGCCGCGGTCATGGAAGCGTCTTCCTTTGTATAGTTTCCTGTCATTTCACAGCTTCCGCCGCTGATAACGCTGTTTACATTCGGATGTACCACGATTTCGTTATCCAGTACGATCGCGATTTGATTGCTCTCCACACCTTCGATGGTTGACGTTACTTCACGGTTAAACGCCTTGCGGGTTCCTTCTTCGAACAAGGTCGCGCCTTCGCTGTCAAATTCGAGCAGAATTTTGTAGTAGCTTCCATCTGTCGCAATCTGCGCGTCTTTGACATGGCTGCCGTCCAGTACCACACTGCCGTCTGCCAGAATGAAGTATAACTGTGCGGTTTTACCGATCGCCTTGATGGCGTCTTCCGCATCCTCCATGCCCGGAATCTCAACTCTCAGACGCTTGCTGCCCTCGATGGTGACGGAAGATTCCGCGACACCCATTTGATTGACACGATTGTCAAGTACCGCGCGGGTCTGTTCCATCAGCTTCTTGAGTTCGTCTCCGGTCAAGTCTGTCTTAGCCTCCATAACGACATAGACGCCGCCGTCAATGTCCAGGCCGTATTTTAAAGCAGATTTTACCGAAGTGATGGCATCGTCCTTTGTTTTGTCACCGATGCCGAACAAGGTGACATACCAGCCGAATACCAGCGCGATCAGCACCAGTACAGCCAGTACACGTTTCAGTTTTAAACTCATTTTTCAAAAACCTCTCATATCTTATGATTTCTACGAATGCCCATAAAGGGGCATTTTATTTTACATTACATTTTACTACTTTTTTGTTCTTCTTACAAGCCCAAACCGCTGTTTTTCAAGAAAAAACTTTGTAAAACACGCCCAAAACAAGCGCTGTGATTTCTTCGCGCGTCTTCCCCCTTCATAGCCGGCATACTGCAAACTGCTTTTGTCGATACTTCGGAAATATCGCTATGCGATATTTCCTGCACAATAATAAAAAAGACCTCGAACGAATCAAGGTCTTTCACGATGCCGTCAATTTGACCGCTGTCTGCTATTCTTCACTTGAGGCTTCTTCTGCCGCGGCTTTTTCGACTTCTTCAACGACCACCGGAGCTTCCTCTGCGTCAGAAGACTTTCTAAGCTTCTTCGGCATTACCTTCTTCGGTGCTTCTTCCTCCACAGTTTCCGTCTTTTCTTCGCGTCTCGCGGACGGCTTGGTTACGGAAGAAACCGCCCATCTCATCATTTCAAATTTTACCTTATCAGCGCCAACCTGAATGATGAAGGAATCTTCTTTCGTCTTAACAATTTTACCGCAGATACCGCCGATGGTTATGATTTCATCTCCTACAGTCAAAGCCTTTCTCATATCCTGAATCTGCTTATCTTTTTTCTTTTGCGGTCTGATCATCAGGAAATACATTACGACGATCAAAAGAATCAAAGGAATTAAATTTGCTAATGCTGCTGGCATGATTGAATGCTCCTCTCGTATACTATGCTTTCGTTTCCATAAAAATGGTGCCGGCGATGGGGGTCGAACCCATACGGTGTCGCCACCACAGGATTTTGAGTCCTGCACGTCTGCCAATTCCATCACGCCGGCTAAATTCTGTTATCCCGTTTCTCTAGGTAACAGAACAATCATATCACAGATAATCCAAAAATACAAACACTTTTTTTAATTATTTTCATTATTTTCATTTTTATTCTCAGTTTTGTCAGCCGCCGCGTCTTTTTCCGGCTCAATCACCTTGTACCAACGCCAAGTTTGACAGTTTTTATAAATATCTTGGAACATCGGTAGCTGATCTGCCTCAAAATTAGTAAGCCCTATCAAACCGATGTATTTATAGCACAGCGGTTCATAAGGAAGTTCCCCCGCGAGCTGTGCTTTGATCTCCCGGTAGATTTCCCGATACTCCTCCTCGGTATGCAGCCGTTCCAGCTCGTTGACCTGTTTTAAAAGCATGTAATTTGTGTATTTCCAAGGATTTTTCCCGTTAAAAAATTCTCGCAGATCATAGTTTTCTTCCATGCTGTATCCGGTCAAAAGAATATCAAAGTCCCCTTTTTTGATCGCGGCCTGATATTCTTTCGCGCCGAGCGCCCGGATTTCCGCTGGGAAACCCAGGTTTTCGAGAGCTGTCGCGATCAGGCGCGCCGCCGCGGTTCTGGTTGCGTTCTTTTTGTTGACCAGAATTCTTACTTCAAGATCCGGCGTTCCGTATTTTTCCAGTTGTCCGTCGTGATTGCTGTCGATGTAGCCCGCGGCCTGCAGGATTTCCGCCGCTTGTTCATAATCATAGGTATAAGCGCTTCCGTCATCTAGAACGCCCAGGTAATTCGGATACCAAAGGGTATCGGTCAATACACCGTCCTTCATATAGGCGTTTGCGAGAATTTTTTGACGGTCAATGCCCTTCGCGAAGGCCTGTCTGATTGTTTTATCCCTGCAAATTCCGCTGCGGGTATTATAGACCAACAGTTCCAGTTGATTGGAAACCACATTATACATTTGATAATCTTTGTCTGACACGATGGATTTGCGGCTTGCAGAGCTGTCCAAATAGCAGGTAACAGCTTCGATTTCCATCAAATTCTCGGACAGATCACAATCCGGAACGATATTCACATAAATTTTGTTTTCGGCTCGCGTTCCAAAATAGTTCTGATTTGGATTCAGTCGCAGATACTTCAGGTAATTGTAGGATTTATACTGATATGCTCCGGTTCCGATCGGCTTAAAGTCCTCCTTCGCCCGCGCGAATTGCGCCGCGCTCGCGTACTGATTGCTCGGTACGATCGGAAATGTCAGATCATCCAGCGAGCAGTTGTAATTGTTGTTGAAATAAATGCGGCATTGATATGTGTCCGTCACGTTGACAGACACGATTTTTCCTGCTTTATCATAGTAAGGGGAGGCGCTTCCTGCCGCCTTGATCGCGCTGACCGTAAAGCGGACATCCTCCGCCTTTAATTTTTTTCCGTTCTGAAAACTGATCTTCTTTTTGAGTTTCAGATCGATATAGGCGCGATCCGTATTGACGGTATAGCTGTCAACCAGCTCCGGAACCGCGCTGAGATTTTCGTCAAAGTCAAAGAGGCTGCTGTAAATCAGCTTGGAAAGATAGTACACATCTGCGCTCTGCGAAATCAGAGGATTCAGCGTATCGATCCGCTCCGCGGCGAAATACAGCGTGTTCTGTTCCTCATATTTGACATCCGGATCGATGTTCAGCACTTCTTCTTTGTAGATTTCCACGCTCGAAAAAACAGCGCCCAAAGCAAGCAGCACCAAAACGCCGATGAGCCAGTACTTTTTAAAGAATTGCAGCAGTCGATTATCCTTCATCCGTTTTTCTCCCTCTGTTCCGATTTTGCGAGCAGCGTGTCAATCTGCGCGTACAGCCATGCCAAATCCCGCGAATTGTCGATGATGTAATCCGCGAGTTTTTCTTTTTGTTCCGTGGACATCTGATTCGCGATGCGTTTTTGGATATCCTCCTCCGCCAAGCCGTCCCGCGCGGCAATGCGCCGCAGCCGCGTTTCCGTCCGGCAGACAACCAGCCAGGTTTCATCGGTATAGCGCTGCATCCCGCATTCAAACAGCAGCGGCGCGTCCAGCACCACCAAATCCTCCTGCTGCGCGCGGCAGTCCTGCAGGATCCGCAGGGTCTTTTCAATGACCCGGCGCGTGATGATCTGCTCCAGCGTTTCCTTTTTTGTTGCGTCCGCAAAAACAAGTCTTCCGACTTTTTTGCGATCGAGGTTTCCGTCACGAAGAAAAACATCTTCGCCAAAGGCGGCTTTGATTTCCGCGAGGCAGGGACTGCCTGCTTCCGTCATCTGATGAGAAATCAGATCCGCGTCGATAATCTTACAGCCTTTTTGAGCAAGATATGCGGAAACCGTAGATTTCCCGGTGCCGATGCCGCCTGTGAGACCAATGATTTTCATATCCCGTCATCTCCTATTTTAAGTCGTACCAGTTTTCGCCCTCATTCAGTTCGCTGACCAGCTTCACCGAAAGCCGCATCGCCGATTCCATATTTCTGATCAACAGTTCCTCAATCTCCGCAAGTTCTTCTTTCGCGGCGTTAATTATCAATTCGTCGTGTACCTGCAGAATCAGCTTAGAGCGCGGATGCTTTGCTTTGAGTTCCCGATAGACCTTGCCCATCGCGAGCTTGATGATGTCCGCGGCGCTTCCCTGGATCGGTGTATTCATCGCCAAACGTTCTCCCGCTTGTCTGACCATATACGCAGACGCGTTAATTTCATGGATCGCGCGCTTGCGCCCCAAAATGGTCTCCGCGTAACCGGTTTCGCGGCAGCGCGCAATTTCTCCATCCATGTATTCCTTAACCTTCTGATGCTTTTTGAAATATTCGGCGATATACGACTCCGCCTCCTTGCGCTTGATGTGCAGGTTTTCACTAAGGCCGAAACCGCTCATGCCGTAAATAACACCGAAATTGACAGCCTTAGCCTTGCTGCGGTCGTTCGGTGTAACTTTGTCCATCGGAATGCCCAATACCTTCGCCGCCGTCATCTTATGGATGTCCTCCCCTAAACGAAAAGCCTCCAAAAGTCCCGGATCCTGTGATAAATGTGCCAAAATACGCAGTTCAATCTGCGAATAGTCCGCGCCGACCAGAATATGCTCCGCGTCCGAAGCGCTGAACGCCTTGCGCAGGCTGCGGCCGGTTTCCTGGCGAATCGGGATGTTCTGCAGATTCGGCTCGGTACAGCTGATCCTTCCCGTAGCGGTGACCGTCTGTTGGAAATGCGCGCGGATTTTACCGTCCTCACCGATCAGCGGCTTCATACCCTCGACATAGGTGGAATTGAGCTTTGTCAGATTACGATATTGCAGCACCGCCTCGACGATCGGATGCTGATCTCGGATTTTTTCCAAAATATCGGCGCTCGTGCTGTAACCGCGCTTTCCTTTTTTACCCGCCGGCAGTTTCAAAGTTTCAAAGAGCACATCACCGAGCTGATACGGGGACTTGATATTGAAACGACAACCCGCGTACGCGTATATTTCTTCCTCCAGCTTGTCAGCTTGTGCCTGCAGCTCCTGCCCGATTTTATCCAAAAATGCGTTGTCCGCGCGAATTCCTTCCGCTTCCATCCCGGCCAGCACTTCGATCAGCGGCAGCTCTGCCTCACAAAAGACCCGCTCCAGGTCTTCTTCCCGCATTTTTACTTCCTGCGCCGCGCGCAGCTTCGCGGCGCGCTCGATGCGCGCCCGGTCGGTCACAAACAGATCGTCGCCCACCACCAGACA
>URWB01000010.1 GCA_900551415.1 uncultured Eubacteriales bacterium | reverse complement strand
GACAATATATGAAGAAATCGGAAAACGCGCGGGCGGCGACATTTATATCGGCGTGGTTGGCCCGGTCAGAACCGGCAAATCTACCTTTATCAAGCGCTTCATGGATGTGATGGTGTTCCCGCATATGATAAACAGCTATGAAAAAACCAGAGTCATGGATGAATTGCCGCAGAGCGGCGAAGGCAGAACCATCACGACAACAGAGCCAAAGTTTATTCCGCCGGAGGCAGCAACAGTATCCGCGGGAAACGGCGTGCAGATGAAGGTGCGTTTGGTAGACTGCGTCGGATATTTGGTACCTGGCGTTTTGGGCGACAAAGAAGAAGGCGCGGAACGCATGGTTTCAACCCCTTGGTCCGCGGAGCAGATGAGTTTCAGTCAGGCCGCGGAGCTTGGTACGGAAAAAGTGATTCGCGAGCATTCGGTGGTCGGCATCGTCGTTACGACAGACGGCAGCTTCGGGGAGCTGCCGCGCGAAAACTTTACAGAAGCGGAGGAAAGAACGATCGCGCAGCTCAAGAGCCTGCAAAAACCGTTTGTAGTACTGCTTAACACCGTAAATCCGCAAAGTCAAAAAAGCAGAGAACTTGCCGCTGCGCTGGAGGAAAAATACGAGGTTCCGGTACTTTCGCAAAATTGTCAGCGTATGCAGGCAGAGGATTTTGACTTAGTCTTTCACAGACTGCTCCTGCAGTTCCCTGCCTGTGAAATCGCGATTACGCTGCCCGGTTATTTAGACGCGCTTCCCAAGACCCATTGGATAAAAGAAACCATGATCGCGCAGATACGGGATTGGACGCGAGCCTTTGAAACGATGGGGCAGGCGCTGGATACCTGTCCGATGATCGTAGACGGAACGGTTATGAAGGAGGTCCGCATCGCGCGTACAGATCCAGCGAACGGATTGATCGTGCTGCAGCCGCAGCTCGCGCCGGACCTTTATTATAAGGTGATTGAGGAGCTGCTGGACGCGAAGGTGGAAAATGACAGCCAGCTGTTTTGCATGCTGCGCGCGTACGCGGAAGCGAAAAAAGCCTATGACGGGCTAAAAAGCGCATTAACAGAGGCTGAGAAAGAAAATTACGGAATTGTCGCGCCGAAGCTTTTTGAGATGACGCTCGAAAAACCGGAGGTCTTCAAGCAGGGCAGTAAGTACGGCGTGCGTATGAAGGCAACTGCGCCCTGCATGCATATTATCAAGACCAATATCACCACTGAGGTGTCTCCGGTCGTAGGTACGGAGAGTCAATCTGTGGAGCTGGCGCGGAATTTATCCGAACAATTTGATAAAGGGGAGGACACCATTTGGGAAACGAATCTCTTTGGAAAAACGCTGAAGGAAATGGTAACCGAGCAGATGGAAAGCAAGGTCAGCAATGTGCCGGAGCATCTGCGCGGCAAGGTACAGCGTTCCCTGCAAAAAATCAGCGATGAGGGAAAGGACTACTTTATCTGCATTATTTTATAGTCTTGTCAACTGAAGGTATGCTATCCGAAAAAAAGCGCATACTAGCTCTATGAAAGAAGAAAGACAACATGCAGACGCGCGGCGCGCAAACAAAAAAAGGAAAATTACAGTGATGGGGGTCGCGCTGCTGACCTCCTTTATTACAACCTTTATGGGCAGCGCGCTGAATCTTTCCATACCGTCCATTGACGCGGAATTTGAAGCAGGCAGCCGTACCGTCAACTGGGTGATTACCGCATATATGCTGAGCTGTACGGGATTGGCGATTCCTTTTGGATATTTTGCGGACAGAGGCAGACAAAAGCAGATTTTAAGGCTGGGCATCGCGATTTTTACGATCGCCTCGATCTTGGCGGTCTTTTTTTCGCGTATCGGTCTGTTGATTTTGTTCCGCGGTCTGCAGGGCGCAGGCGCCGCGATGATCTTTAGCAGCAATATTCCGATTTTGATCGCGGCTTTTGATGAGGATCAACGAGGCCGCGTTTTAGGTTATGCTGCCTGCGCGAATTATTTGGGTCTGTCGGCGGGACCGGTACTGGGCGGCGTGCTCAATACGAATTTCGGCTGGAGAAGTATTTTTATCGTGACTGCTGTGATATCCGGCATCGCGCTTGCGGGCGCGTGGCTGTTTGCTGTCAAAAAAGAAGAAAGAGCGCCTGAGCCCGCAGCGCGAAACGGATTGCAAGTTTGCAGGCACGCGCGAAGCAAATCCAAAAGCCTGCGGCACTATCTCGCGCTGTTACGGGAAAACCCCGCGTTTGTTTGTTCCAATTTAGCGGCGTGGATCAATTATGGCGCGAATTTCAGCGTAACCTATCTCTTGTCGCTGTATCTGCAATCGGCGCGGGACTGTTCGGCGCGGCAGGCGGGTTTCCTTTTAGCCGCGCAGACCGTAGTGATGGCTGTTTTTTCGCCGCTTTCCGGGCGGCTGTCGGACAAGCTGTCCGCGCATAAGCTTTCTGCGATCGGCATGGGAATCTGCGCGGTATCCCTGGGAATGCTTTCTTTTCTTACGCAGACCAGCTCAATTTGGTATGTCCTTGGCAGCCTGATGATCTGCGGCTTTGGGTTTTCTCTATTCGCCTCACCGAACAGCCACGCGGTCATGTCCGCGGTCAATAAAGAGGACTTTGGCATGGCTGCTTCAATTTTATCCACCATGCGCTCCTTTGGACATACGGGCTGCATGCTGCTGATTACAGGAATCAGCGGAATCTATTTGCGAAACATTCCCCTGCAGGAAGCAGATCCCCTGTTGCTTCTCAAGATGATGCGTCTGGTGTTTTGCGTCTTTCTAATATTCTGTATTCTTGGATTTTTTATGGCAAAAAAACGAAAAATGTGGTAGAATATTTTTTAAGCTATTACCTTCGTCAAGCGAAGGTAACATTTTGCGTAATACGAGGGGATTTGAGAAACGAATATGAATATAGTCTTTTTACCGGATCATACAGTACCGGCGCTGGTCGGAATCTACACGATCAATATTTTGATGATTATCGCTGTCATTTTTGCGGAGCGCAAAAGCCCATCGGCAACGCTCGCGTGGATCATGGTGCTGGCCTTTGTCCCAATTATCGGCTTCGTTTTTTATCTGGTTTTTAATCAGAATATCGCCAGAATTAAAATCAATCGGCTGACGGAAAACGAAAAATACGTGGTGAGTCACGCGTTAAAAAAACAGATGCAGGAAATGGACAATCCGCGCTACGCGTTTCATTGTCCGACAACTAGGAACTGGCGGCATCTGATCAAGCTGAATCAGGTCTACGGACACGCTTTTTACAGCGAGAACAATCAGGTGGAGCTGATTACGGACGGAATGACGCTTTTTGACAGGATGATGCGAGATATTCAGGGAGCGAAGGACACCATCAATATGGAATACTTCATCATCAAAAAGGATTTTGTCGGGATGTCGCTGATCGAACTTTTGACACAAAAGGCAAAGGAAGGCGTGACGGTACGCCTGCTTTTGGACAGCATGGGCTGCCGAACCATCAATGAACATGTACTCAAGGACTATCTGGCGGCAGGCGGCAAGGTCGGCTTTTTTTTCAAACCGAAATTCAAGATCTTCGGTCTGAAGCTGAACTACCGCAATCACCGCAAAATTGTCGTCATTGACCACAAAATCGCTTATACGGGCGGCTACAATATCGCGAAGGAGTACATCGGACAAAAGAAAAAATTCGGTTATTGGCGTGACACCCATGTCAGGATTACCGGCGACGCGGTGGCGGATCTCAACGGCCGGTTTATTTTAGATTGGCGGTTCACCACCAAGGAACAGCTGCAGCTTGAGGCGGCACGTATGGCAGAGGGGGAGACACCGGGACATATCGGCGTGCAGATCGTTTCTTGCGGACCGGAATCTCCATCTGAGGAGGTAAAACGTGCCATGATGCGTATGATTACCTTCGCCGAGAAGCGTGTTTACTTACAGACTCCGTATTTCGTACCGGATCCGAGCATTGTCGAATCCCTAAAAATGGCGGTGCAGTCGGGGGTCGATGTCAGAATTATGATTCCGCACATGCCTGATCACGTTTTTGTCTACTGGGCGACGTATTCTTATGTCGGAGAGCTGCTTCGATCAGGCGCCAGAGCCTATATCTATGACGACGGCTTCTTGCATGCCAAGACACTGGTCGTGGACGGAGAAGTCGGCACCATCGGCTCGACCAACTTTGACAACCGTAGTTTTCGTTTGAATTTTGAAACCAACGCGTTCATTTTTGATAAGGACTTCGCGCAGCAGATGGAGCGCGCCTTTATCCACGATATGGCACATCACGGACATGAATTGACCTACGCGGATTATCTGAAGCGAGGAAAACTCATCAAATTTAAGGAAGCAATCTCAAGACTCTTATCGGATATATTATGACAACAAGGAGGAATAGAAGATGGAAAGTAAATTGCAGTATTATATGCGGGTATTCAAGGGAGCGAGCTTTAAAAAGTTCTTTAAGGTGCTGGACAACGCGCATGAACGCTCCGGCAAAAATAAAATATATCTGTTTTTTGATATGCTGCATTGTATGAAACGTTACGGCGCGGGCTACAACGATTATGTCATTTTTGAATTCTGGAATCTTGACGCCAAGCAGCGCGACACGTATCTGACCAGATTTCGCAGCAAGAAGCTGATGATGTTCATGAACGATCACAGCTACGCGCATATTTTTAACAACAAGAATGAATTCAATAAGGTATTCAAGGATTTTATCGGCAGAGAGTGTCTGGATCTGGAGACGGCGACGGATGAAGAAGTGAAGCATTTCTTTGATACGCGCAAAAAGATTTTCGCCAAGATGAAAGATCTTTCCTGCGGCATTGGCTGTGAGCTTTTGGAAACCGAAAAATTCGCGGACAGCGACGCTTTTCTGTCCTATATCAAAGAAAAGCATTTCGCGACCATCGAGGATGTCATCGAGAATCATCCGGATGTAGCGAAGATGTATCCATATTCCGTCAATACCATGCGCATGATGACGATGATCGACGCCAAGGGAAAGCCGCATGTGATCTATGCAGTGTTTAAGATGGGACGAGACGGCAGAGTGGTCGATAACTACGGTCTGCACGGACCGGTGGATCTGGAAACCGGCGAGTTTCTCTATCCGGCCCATTCCGGAGATACGACTGCCGGGAAGCATTATACGGAGCATCCGAACACGCATCAGCCGCTGATTGGATACCATGTGCCATACATGAAGGAAGCGGTTGAGCTGGTTAAAAAAGCAGCGCTGGTCGTGCCGCAGATGCGCTATGTCGGATGGGATGTCGCAATCACACCAACCGGTCCGGCGATCATCGAAGGCAATAATTACTGCGCGCATGACTTTTGGCAGCTTCCGGGGCAGACGCCGGGCGGCATCGGCATCATGCCGACAATCAAAAAGATCATACCGGAATTTCAATATTAAGCAGGAAAGGACCCAAAGATAAAATGGGAAAAATCAGATATTACGTCGCGCTTTGGGCAGCGAAGCTGTCCATTATCGCGCTTAAAATCACCAGGCATAACGGCACGAACTTCCCCGGCGTTCTGGCGCTTCGGATCTGTCCGGACTTTTTGAAGTATATCGGCAAGCCGCAGAAGATCATCGCAGTGACCGGAACCAACGGTAAGACGACCGTATCCAACATGCTCCTGGATATGTTGACGATGGACGGCAAGCGTGTGATGAACAACAAGATGGGCTCCAATATCAATTCCGGTATCGCCTCGTCGCTGATCTACGGCGCGAGTCTCGGCGGCCGCTGCAGATACGATCTGGGGCTGTTTGAGGTGGATGAACGCTCCGCTTTGCGCGTTTATCCTTATTTGAAGCCGGATTATATGCTGATCACAAATCTTTCTCGTGATTCTATCATGCGAAACGCACATCCGGAATATATCCGCGATATTTTGACAAAGTACATCCCGAAAGAAACCAAATTGATTTTGAACGCGGACGATTTGATCTGCTGCGGCATCGCGCCGGAAAATCCAAGGGTTTATTTCGGCATCGAAAAAATGGATACCGACGTGACGGACTGCGTTAATCTCATCAATGATCTGCAGATCTGTCCGCAGTGTCACCAGAGACTGGAATACGAATATCGCCGCTATAACCACATCGGCAGAGCCTACTGTCCGCATTGCGGTTTCAAGGCGCCGGCTTATGATTACGCGGGCTGCCATGTTGATCTTGACAAGATGCGCATCGACGTACGGGATGCTGCCGGCATTGGTCATTACAGGCTGCTTAACGAGAGCATCTTTAATATTTATAATGTGGTGTCCGCAGTCGCCTTGCTGCGCGAGATCGGCTACAGCCATGCGCAGATCGAGACGTTTTTCGCGAAGCTGAACATTGTCGGTTCCCGTTACGACGCGGAGACCATCGGCAGCCGCACGCTTTACCGCTTGCTTGCCAAAGAGAAGAACGCGTTCGCGACCACGCGTGTCTTTGATTACATCAGCGGCCTTGACGGAGATAAGGAGATCATTTTGATGAACAGCTGTCAGGGGGATATGAAGCACTGGTCCGAGAACACCTGCTGGCTGTACGACTGTGATTTTGAATTTTTGAATCGGGATAATATCAAGAATATCATCCTGTGCGGACCAAGACGGTTTGACCATAAACTGCGTCTTTTGCTGGCGGGCGTGCCGGAGGAGAAGCTTTCCTTCGCGGAGAGGGAAACTGATGCGCCGGACAAGCTGCGGCTCTTTGCGAACGACCAGATCTATGTGCTCTACGGAACGGATTCCATCGCGCTGGGCAAAAAAGTCGCCGATCAGGTCAGAACGCTTTTGATCGCGAAGAACAAGGAGGAGGGCGAAGCTGATGAAAATTGAAGTCTTATATCCTGAGATCGCCAACCTCTACGGTGACCTGGAAAATATAACTTATTTACAAAAATCCAATCCGGAGATTGAAGTCGTGGAAACGCATCTGACGGATGTGCCGCTTTTTGTCAGCGAGAAGCCGGCTCTTGTATATATGGGTACGATGACGGAACGCGCGCAGCTTTTGGTGATCGAGGCGCTGAAACCGCACCTTGCGGCTTTACAGGAACGCATCGCGGACGGAACCCTGTTTTTGATGACAGGCAACGCGCTCGAAATTTTTGGAAGCCGCATCGAAGACGTGGACGGCACCTCTGTCGAGTGTCTGGGATTGTTTCCGACGGTGGCCAGGCGTGATATGATGCACCGCTATAATTCTTTGTATCTGGGAAAATTCGAGGGGATGGATGTCGTGGGTTATAAGAGCCAGTTCACGCAGTCCTACCGCATGCCTGATGCGGCAGCAGTTTATCCCGATGTCAAAGCCGCATGGGAAACGACCAGAGGACCGGGCCTGAATCCGGACATGACAGGGGAGGGCCTGCGGGTCAACAACTTTATAGCGACCTATGTCATCGGGCCGATTCTGGTCTTGAATCCGCCGCTCGCGAAGTGGTTTCTGCGAGAGATGGGCACGTCCGAACCGAAGCTTGCCTTCGAGGATGCGGCCATGGAAGCCTATCGGGTCAGAACAGAGGAATACAGCAATCCAAATACCGGTTTCTACTATTAGCCGAACGGATACGCATGCGCGGCATACTCTCTGCCGGATGGGAGAAAGGAGAAAGCAATGTATTTGAGCGTTGGTGAAATATCAAAGATTTTGGGGATTTCAACGGAAACGATTCGACATTATGTGCAGGAAGGCATTATTACACCACATAAAAATACAGCGAATAATTATTGGGAGTATTCTTCTGATGACTTTATCCGTCTTACAGATGTGCTTTTTTATCGCTCCATGGGCCTGTCAGTGAAGGAAATTAAGACAATTATGGGTGGCGCACCGATAGAAGAACTCGGCGACATCATCAAAATAAGGCGTGCGGAGCTGATCAAGATCATCAAGGAAACGGTGGATATGATGCAGCGCCTGGATGACTGGGAGGAATGCTACTGGAGCGAAATCGGTCTGTTGGGAAAATACAAAATCGGCCCGATGCCAATCGAGTACCGCCGCGCGAATTATATTTCACAAGACGAACACATCGCGAATTCACTTCGTCGGTGTTTTGTCCTGGAGAGAGAGGATTGGATGTGCTTGTCGGTTTCCTTTTACTATCATCTAAATGATAAGGAAAAAGGACTGCAGAAGTATTTTTCCTTCAATGAAAACACAAGATTAAAAATCTGTAATGCCAAAACAGGCAGCATCGCGGAAAAAGCAGATCATTGTTTGATTACAGAGGTTCTCTTTTCGGATGACGCGGAAGCTATGTTCGCACCGATGATTGCATATGCAAAGGAACAGGGCATTGCTTTGACCGGAGAATTTTACGGCAGAGAAGAAACAAATTTTTATCAAAATGGGAAGCGTTTGGGCTTATACAAGGTCTACGCGCCGATTCGCAAAAAAAAATAACAAAGAACTTGACCTCGGGCATGCCCCGAGGTTTACAATTATCATAAAGACCATAAAAGGAGGAAGCGGTCATGAACAAGACGCAGCAACAGATCCGCGATTATTTTTTTTCGCAGAAAGACGAGATCTGCACACATCTGAAGCATTTGATGGAGATCAAAAGTATCAGTGACGACCGCAAGGCCTGTAAAGAGGCGCTGCGGTATGTGATAAGGCTGGCAGAATCTTTTGGCATGAAGACCGCCGTCGGAAAACACGACGATGTCGGTGTGATCGAGATCGGTGAGGGCAGACTGACGCTGGGAATTCTGGCACATGTGGATGTGGTAGATGAGGGCAGCCTCGCGGCTTGGAATTATGAGCCGTTTACGCTGACAGAGACAGACGGGATGTTCTACGGGCGGGGTATTGTAGATGATAAGGGACCGGTCATTGTGAGCCTTTACGCAATGAAATTCCTGCTGGAACAGGTGCCGAAGTTTCAGCGAAAAATTCAGTTGATTGTAGGCAGCAGTGAGGAATCCGTATGGACTGATATGGTTCATTTTAAAGAGGAATTCCCGCTGCCGGATTATGGCTACTCACCGGATGGCAACTTCCCAATCTTTCATGTCGAAAACGGCTATATGGATGTGGTTTTGGAATTCATGCAGGAACTGCCGGAGCCTTGCGAAGCGTTTCGCAGCGGTTCCTCCGAGAACAGCGTGCCGTCAGAAGCGGAGTTTGTCTATTGTGGACAAATCCGGCGTTTTCAGGGTAAGGCTGCGCACAGCTCCACGCCGGAGCTCGGTGAGAACGCGATGCTCAAAATGGCGGCAGCACTGCCGGAACCAAAACCGGACTTTGCTAGATTCCTCTGTGATTTTTTTCCGGAAGGGTGCTATGCCTCCTTGCTTCCGCTTGAAAAAGACTCACGCGTAAAGAACGACGGCCCGGCGCTGCCGACCACGATCGTGCCGACAATTCTCAAACAGGATGGAAAGCGCGTCAGTATCAATTTTAATATTCGGCAGGCGTTTGACATCCCAAACGAGAATATTCTGGCGGCCTTTGAACAGGAAAAAGACGGTTATCATTATGAGATCCATATCAAAGAAAATCTGTCGCCGATCTTTGTCGATGAACATCAGCCTTGGCTCACGCGCATGAAAGCTGTTTATGAATCTTACGGCAAAAAGTGCGAATTCCTGTCTGCGCCCGGATGCACCTATGCCAAGATGATTCCGAATTTTGTCAGCTGGGGACCGGTGTTTCCGGAGGATTTGGATTGCGCGCATATGGAAAACGAAGAAATCTCGGTGGACAGCTTCCTTTTGGGCGCGGAGATTTATACCATGTACCTGTATCAAGAGGCGATGCAGTCAGGATAAACATGCGCATAACTTTACAAACTGGACTAAACGAGGTGAGAACTTGAAAACGGAACAAAAACTAATGGAAGAACTGGCAAAAATTGATGTCGCCGGACTGACATCCGAGATGGTCAAGATCCCGAGCTATTCTTTTATGGAAGAACAGGAACGGGAGATCGCCCGGTATATCGGCGATCACTTTACCGCTGAGGGCATTGAGAACGAGGTCATCGAGATCGAACCGGGGCGCTATAACGTGACGGCAAAGATCCCGGGAAAAGATCCGCAGCATGCACGTTCCCTGATGCTTTCCGGCCATATGGACACAGTGCCTGCTTACGATTTTAAAGACGCTTTTTCGGGACGTATCGCGGACGGAAAGGTGTTCGGCAGGGGCGCCTGTGATATGAAAGGTCCGCTGGCCTCGATGATGGCGGCGATGACGGCTATCAAACGCGCGGGAATCGAATTGGACGGCGATTTATACTTTACCGGCGTTGCTGATGAAGAAGAGCTCGGAAAAGGTGTAAAATATCTGATTCAGCATGGTCCACATACCGACGGCGCGATCATCGGTGAACCGGGGGAAATGATCATTCAGCTGGGCCACAAGGGTCTGGAATGGATTGAAGTTACGATCGAGGGTAAAAAAGTACATGGCGGAGACCGTAAGAACGGGATTAACGCCATTCAAATGGCAAGCCGTTTTGTAAACCGGATCTATGAGGAGTACATACCGGTTCTCGAATCAAGACGGCATCCGATTCTCGGGGAGCCGACAATCAATATCGGAACGATTACGGGCGGTGACCAGCCAAGCACTGTGCCGG
The DNA here is from genome assembly GCA_900551415.1 of uncultured Eubacteriales bacterium. Lineage (GTDB taxonomy): Bacteria > Bacillota > Clostridia > Peptostreptococcales > Anaerovoracaceae > CAG-238. The sequence continues at coordinate 19,226 of URWB01000010.1, read as the reverse complement.
GAGAATGTGTGATGAAGCTGGATCGCCGATGCGTGCCGGAGGAAAGCATCGCGCAGGTTTACGAGGAGCTGGAAGAACTCGCGCGGCGCTTGAAGGAAGAAGATCCGCGGTTTCACGCTGTCATCCGTGATGTCTTTGAAGGCGCGAACGATATGCCGCATTTGCCATTCGCGACTGATCCTGAGAATCCACTGGTACAGAGCGCAAAAACAGCGTTGCGCAGAGAACAGGAACTGCGGCATGAGAGCAGCATGACAGATGCCGAAATCCCGCTTTCGGTTTTTCCTGCGTGGACGGATGCCGGCTTTATGACCAGTCAGACGGATATGACCTGTATCATCCTGGGACCGGGGCAGCTTGGCGTGGCACATTCCATTCACGAATGTATTGAAATCAAGCAGCTGCAAAAAGCAGCGCTGGTTTACGCGATAACAGCGCTGCATTACTGCCGCTAAAAAATCAAAAAAAATCTTGACCCTGTGCTTACCACAGGGTTTATGATTTTATACGGAATTGTATTGCTGAAATAGAAATCATGACGTTACTTATTTTATTGCTTATTTAACGACCAAATGATTGGAGGCGAAACATGGAAAAGAAAGAGAAAAAAACATGGAATCCCAATCCGTATGTGCTGTTGCTGATCATCATCTTGATTTGTTCTGTCGCTACATGGATTGTCCCCGCGGGAAGCTTTGAGCGTGTATATGATGAAGAACTTGGAAGAAATCTCGTTGTGCCCGGAAGCTTTGAATATATCGAAGATACGCCGGTAGGCATTACCGGCTTCCTGGAAAGCGTATTTAACGGTTTTTGTGACGCTGCTGATATCATCTTTTTCATTCTCTTTGCGGCCGCTTACGTCAACGTGCTTTCCAGCAAAGGCGCATTGAACGCGTTGACCGGCTATTTACTCCGTACGCTCGGAGACAAAGATGTATTGATTATTCCGGCATTTATGCTCTTATTCGGTCTTGGCGGCACGACCTTTGGTATGTTCGAAGAGACATACGCGCTGATTCCGGCCTTTATCGTAATCGCCATCGCGCTCGGATATGACCGTATCGTCGGCGGCGCGATTGTATTCGTAGGTGTCGCGACCGGATTCGCGGCAGCAACGCTGAATCCGTTTACCATCGGCGTCGCTTCCGCGGTTGCAGAGGTGGATTTAGTTACACCGAAGCTGCTGGCGTTCCGTATTGCATGCTTTGTACTTTTTGAGGTATTGGCTGTCGCCTATGTCATGCGCTACGCGAATAAAATCCGTAAGGATCCGACAAAGAGCGTCATGTACGGAGACGCGAACGCGTTGGAAGGAACCGAGAACCTGGGTTCCAAAGAGGAAATTATGAACGCGCATTTTTCGAACCAGCATAAGCTTGCCTTGCTGGGATTCATTGCTTTGATTGTGATTTTGATTTTAGGCATTATTCTCCAGGGCTGGTATCTGGGAGAGATCGCGACTTTGTTTTTGGTATTTATGGTTCTGACTTGTCTGATTTACAGACTCAAAAGCAACGAAATCGCGGACATGTTCGTTGCGGGCGCGAAGAGCGCGCTGTTCGGCGCGATGCTCGTCGGCATGGCCAGAGGTGTTTCCATTGTTATGACTGACGGAAACATCATCGATACCTGTGTAAACGCGCTTGCGAATGTTGTGTCGCAGCTTCCGGAGTCTGTAAACGCGATCGGCATGGTAGTGGTTCAGAATCTGGTTAACTTCTTTATTCCGTCCGGTTCCGGGCAAGCGGTTGTAACCATGCCGATCTTGGCACCTGTGGCAGATCTGATTGGACAGTCCAGAGAAGTCGCGGTTATCGCGTTCCAGTTCGGAGATGGTTTCTCCAATATGTTCTGGCCGACCGCCGTTGCGACAGAATGCGGTATCATGGGTGTTGGCTTGAACAGATGGTACAAATTCATTACGCCGCTGTTCGGTATGATGTTCCTGCTGCAGTGCGTCATGATTTGCGTCGCTGTCGCAATGGGAATCTAAGCTTTACGAATTTCAGCAATACATGCCAAAAGAGAAGGGACGGCGTATCGGATTATGTACGCCGTCCCTTTAAATTTCTGATTTTTTATTTGTTCGCGCCGCAGCATTTTTTGTATTTTTTGCCGCTGCCGCAGGGACATGGATCGTTTCTGCCTGGCTCCTTTTCCTTGTGGACAATCTTGGAGCGCTTGAAGTCCTTGATGATCTGCATGATCTTATCCTCTGAGAAGATGCCTTCCCATGCTTTCAGCGTGTACAGATAGTCCGCGTCAGCCTTGAGCATATTGAAATAAAGCTTCTCAAAATCAATGTCAAGATCAATGTCCGTATCCTCGGTCACAGCATCTAACTCAAACGGATTGTTCAGGCTTGTCTGAATGCCGTCCAAAAATCCCATGAAAATGACCGGATCTGCCTCGAATTTTGCGGCCAGCTCAGAAAACTTACCCGTAAGGCGCGGCTCCTTACTCTCTAAAATGTGCGCGTAGACGCGTGTTTCGGTCTCGCTGTATTCTTTCCAGAACGCTTCAAACGTTTCATCTGTCTGACCTTCCATCAGGTCTAACCATTGTTTGTATAAACTCATTGAAATTATCCTCCGTAGGTATTTAAATGTATTTTTACGAATCGCGTCGATATCGATTCTGATGATGAATGAAATTTATATGCTTTTTGCAATGCTGATGATGTCACCGACTATTGCGCTGCCTGTCGGCAGGGCACCGGCGCCTTTGCCGTAGAACATAACGTCTCCGACCATGTCTCCTGTCACATAAACCGCATTATACTCATTGCTGACACCGGCCAGCGGGTGAGAAACCGGCAGTTTTTCCGGCGCAACACTGGCAGTGACATTACCATCTGCATCGATGGAAGCGTGCGCAATCAGTTTGAGCTTGCAGCCCTCGGATGCCGCAGCTGCAATCTCTGCACCGGTGATCTTCGAAATACCGGTCGTCGGGATCTCCTGCGGCGGAATATATTGATCAAAGAGCAGGGCGATTAGGATAGAAAGTTTATTCGCTGCGTCGATGCCTTCCACATCGGCGGTTGGATCAGCTTCTGCGAAGCCTTTAGCCTGCGCGTCTTTTAAAACATCCGCGTAGTCCGAGCCGTCTTCGGTCATTTTTGTCAGAATATAGTTTGTGGTGCCGTTGACGATACCCATGACTTCCAAAAATGCGTTGCCCTGCAGCGCGTTCTGAATAGAGGTCAAAACCGGAATCCCGCCGCCGACGCTGGCCTCAAACAAAAGCTTGACGTGATTCTTTGCGGCAGCGGCCTGCAGTTTCTCATAACTTGCTGCTACTGCGGCTTTGTTCGCTGTGACGACGTGTTTACCGTTCTCCATCGCCTGCAGCATGAAAGAGGTTGCCGGCTCAATTCCGCCCATCGTTTCCACGACGACATCGATCGCGGGATTCTTAAGAATATCGTCCGGGTCTTCGGTGGTCAGATGCGCGGGGATCCCGTCGCGCTTTCTGCGGACCAGAGCCTTGACGACATCAATGGAAACGCCGGTTCTTTGTGTGATTAAATTATGATTTTTTGTAAGAATTTCATAAGCTCCGCCGCCGACGGTGCCGAAGCCTAAAATGCCGACATTGAGTTTTTCCATGTATGTTCCTCCGTGATTACGATCTGAATTTTGTATAATCGCAGGAATCATTATATCACTCTGTGATTCAATGATTCCAGCCTTGCAGCAACGCTGTTTATATAATCGCAGGAATCATTATATAATATTTTTTTAACTTTGTCATGAAATTCTCTTTATTTTTTTTAAAAATTTGTTATGATAGTGTGAGTGGAAAAAATTCGTGAAACGCAAGACGCGTCATTTACGAGATAGATAGGAGAGAAGATGGCATTACATATTGTGTTTGTAGAACCCGAGATACCGCCGAATACAGGCAATATCGCGAGAACCTGCGCGGCGACCGGCAGCGTGCTGCATTTGGTCAAACCACTGGGCTTTTGCATCGATGACAAGAGCCTGAAGCGCGCGGGACTGGATTATTGGCCGTTTGTGAAACTCGAGGTGCATGAAAGTTTAGAAGCGTTTATGCAAGAATACGGCCGCGGAGACAGACGCTTGTTCCTGGCGACAACCAAGGGTGGACAAATCTATACCGAGCCGCGATATCAAGACGAGGACATGTTTCTGTTCGGTAAGGAGACAGCGGGACTGCCGCGGGATTTTATCGCCGCGCACGCGGAAACGGCAATCAGAATTCCTATGAGCGAAGATACGCGTCTGCGGTCTTTTAATCTGGCAAATTCCGCGAACATTATTTTATTTGAAGCTCTGAGACAGTTAGGTTTTCCGGGCTTGAAATAGGGCATGTTCTTTGGTATAATAATTGCATAAGAGTTTTATGGTGTTTTTATTCGAGGTGTAGGATGAAGCTAGGATATGATTTAACAATTGAACAAACCCAAAAGCTGACCATGACCCCGGAACTGATCCAGGCGATTCAGATTTTGCAGTTCAATACGCAGGAGTTGGATTCCTTTGTGCAGAACGAACTCATGCAGAACCCGGTACTGGAATATGAGGGAAACGATGACAACAAAAGGGAACTAGAGGTTTCCAAGACCGAGACCTTGGACAAGAAGGAGGCGGAACAGTCTGACATCGATCTGCGTGAAAAGGTCAAAGAAGCGGAATATGATGATATCAGCTACAGACAGTGGGAATATTCCAAAGATCACGAAGAAACCTCCTTCGAGCAGTTCGTCAGCAAAGAGGAGACCTTGGAGGATTCCCTGCTTCTGCAATTGACGTTTTCCAAGTTAAAGGGCTGCGATCTCAAAATAGGCAGATATTTGGTTGAAGCTATCGATGACAACGGTTATTTAACCGTTGATATCGGCCGCGTGGCGAAGTGTTTTCAAGTTCCGCTTGCCAGAGTCGAGCATGTGCTGGACGTAATTCAAACCTTTGAGCCTGCCGGTGTGGGAGCGAGAAATCTGGAGGAATGTCTGATTATTCAGCTTGCAGTCAAGGGACTTTTAGAGGACTCCGTTGAATATATTATTTTGAATCATTTGGCAGATCTTGGGGATAATAAGCTGAACAAAGTAGCGAAAGCGACCGGCTTGACGATTCCGCAGGTACAGTTGATTTCTGACTTGATCCGGACTTTGGAACCGAAGCCGGGACGTCAGTTTTCATCCGGAGAGAATGTCAAATACATCGTGCCGGATGTGACCGTAGAGAAAATCGACGGGGATTACCATGTCGTGACCAATGACGGAGCCGTGCCGCGGCTGATGGTCAGCCCGTATTATTCGACAATCGCCAAAGAGGCTCCGCATGATGAGGAACTTTCCAAGTATCTGAGTGATAAATACAATGCGGCGCTTTGGCTGATCCGCAGCATTGAACAGCGCAAGCAAACGATCTATAATGTCGCGCAGGCTGTCGTGGATTACCAGAAGGAGTTTTTGGACAAGGGTCCTAAATATTTAAAAACTTTGACACTCAAACAGGTCGCGGAAGCGCTTGATATTCACGAGTCTACAGTCAGCCGTTCCATCAACGGCAAATATATGCAGACGCCGCGCGGTGTGTTTGAAATCAAATATTTCTTTTCCAGCGGTGTGACAGGCGCTGATGGTGAGGGCATGTCGTCCAACAGCATCAAATCCTTTATCAAGGAGATCATCGACGGAGAAGATCCGAAGAAGCCTTACAGTGACCAGGATATGGTGGAAATTCTCAGCAGAAAAGGCATCGAGATTTCCAGACGGACGGTCGCAAAATACAGAGAAGGTATGAATATTTTATCTTCCTCCAAGAGAAGAAGATATTAATATATTTTAAAAACATAAACAAATAAAATCAAAGAGTCATTCAAAGAGATTTAGGAGGAGAATGAAAATGGCGATTAGAGTAGGAATCAACGGTTTTGGAAGAATTGGACGTGTTGTGATCCGCGCGGCGATGGAAATGCCGGAGATTGAGATCAGAGCGATCAATTTGAGAAACGCGGATCTGGAGTACATGGTTTACATGCTCAGATACGATACCGTTTTTGGCAGATTCCCAAAGAGTTTAGATCACGACCAGTCCGGAATATACATTGACGGCAAACATGTGGATGTGTTTTCCTGTTCCGACGCGCTGGAGATCCCGTGGAAAGAAGCAGGTGTCGATTATGTGATTGACTGTACCGGCGCTTATGTTACGACCGAAAAAGCGATGGATCACATCGAAGCAGGCGCGAAGCATGTCATTATTTCCGCGCCGGCAAAGGATAAAGATACACCAACCTTCGTTTACGGCGTAAATCACGAGAACTACCATTCGGATATGAAGGTCGTTTCTAACGCGTCCTGTACGACTAACTGTCTCGCGCCTCTGATGAAGGTGATCGAAGATCATTACGGGATTAAGGAAGGCCTGATGTCCACCATTCACGCGGCGACCGCGAAGCAGAAGGTTGTCGATGCCAAATCTCTCAAGGACTGGAGAACAGGCCGCAGTGTCTTCGGCAATGTGATTCCGTCCACAACGGGCGCGGCCAAAGCCGTCGGGCTGGTTATTCCGTCTCTCCAGGGCAAAATGACAGGTATTTCTTATCGTGTACCGACCGCGGACGTTTCCGTGATCGATGTCAACGTGGTATTGAATACACCGACGAGCGGTCCGGAGCTCAGACAGAAGATCAAAGAAGCTTCCGAGACTTATCTGAAAGGCGTTTTGGAATATGTCGATGATGAAGTGGTTTCCGGTGACTTTGTGGGAGATTCCCATACCTCCATCTTTGACTCCAGACAGACCATTGAACTGAATGACCATTTTTTCAAGCTGATCGCCTACTATGACAACGAATTCGGTTACTCCAGCAATCTCTTGAATATGCTCAAATACATGCATCAGATCGACTGTGAATAAATCCGCGTACATCATGTACATAAGTAAATGAAAAGGAGAAGAGATTTATGAAAAAAACAGTCAGAGACATTGATGTAAAAGGGAAGCGCGTTCTCGTCAGATGCGACTTCAACGTACCGATGCAGGACGGTAAGATTACCGACGATACCCGTATCGTATCGGCACTGCCGACAATCCGTTATCTGACGGAGCATGGCGCGAAGGTCATCCTGATGTCCCATATGGGAAGACCGAAGGGTGAACCGAAAAAAGAATTTACCTTGCAGCCGGTAGCGGACAGACTTACGCAGCTTTTGGGCAAACAGGTGGTTTTCGCCGCATCGGATCGCGTGGTGGACGAAAAAACGCGGCAGGCAGCGGCAGCGCTCGCGGAGGGCGATGTCATGCTTTTGGAAAATGTACGCTTCCGCAAGGAAGAAACCGAGAATGATCCGGGTTTTGCGAAAGAACTAGCATCGCTGGGGGATATTTTCGTCAACGATGCTTTTGGCACCGCACACAGAGCGCACGCTTCGACAGCGGGAATCGCGGATTATCTGCCATGTGTTTCAGGCTTTCTGATTGAAAAAGAGGTACAGTTCCTCGGAAACGCGGTAGAAAACCCAGAGAGACCGTTTGTCGCGATCATGGGCGGCGCGAAGGTTGGGGATAAGATTCCGGTCATCGAAAACCTGCTCAAAAAGGTTGATGCGCTGATCATCGGCGGCGGTATGGCGTACACGTTTTTTAAAGCGGAGGGTTTGGAAATCGGGACATCCATTCTGGATCAGGACAGCCTGGAACTCGCAAAGCAAATTTTGGCAAAAGCAGCACAAGCAGGCGTAAAGCTTCTGCTTCCGGTTGACGCGGTCTGCGCGAAGGAATTTCAAAATGATACGGAATTTGCTGTATTCGATAACGATAAAATTCCATCTGACATGATGGGTATGGATATCGGCCCGAAGACGATCGAACTGTTCAAGGCAGAGATCGCACAGGCCAAAACCATCGTCTGGAACGGACCGATGGGTGTCTTCGAAATGCCGAATTTCGCCGGTGGAACCAGAGCCGTCGCGGAAGCACTGGCCGCGGCAGATGCTGTGACGATTATCGGAGGCGGTGACTCCGCGGCAGCTTGTGAACAGTTCGGCTTGAAGGACAAGATGACCCACATCTCCACCGGTGGCGGCGCCTCCTTGGAATTTTTGGAAGGCAAGGTGCTTCCGGGCATTGCCGTGATCGAGGAAAAATAGGCATGCACACAGGACACCGCGGCGCGTGCAGTGCGCTTGCCGCGTGACACAGAAAAGACGCAGGAGGTACAAGGATGGTAAGAGTAGCAATTAACGGATTTGGACGTATCGGCAGACTGGCTTTTCGTAAGATCTTTGAAGATCCCGAGATGCAGGTAGTCGCAATCAACGATCTGACTGACCCTAAGATGCTGGCGCATCTTTTAAAATATGACAGCTCACAGGGCGCGTACCATGGACACGAGGTGCTTTGGGATGAAGATTCCATCACAGTGGACGGTGCGGATATTCCGGTCTACAAGGAACCGGACGCGCGCAATCTGCCATGGAAAGCACTCAATATCGATGTCGTTTTGGAATGTACGGGTTTCTATACGTCTAAAGCCAAATCGCAGGCACATATCGACGCAGGCGCCAAGAAGGTGCTGATTTCGGCTCCGGCAGGCAATGACCTTCCGACCATTGTTTACGGTGTCAACCATGAAACGCTGACCGAAAACGACCATATTATCTCCGGAGCCTCTTGCACGACCAACTGTCTGGCACCTATGGCAAAGGTTCTGAATGATTATCGGGAAGTGCGCACAGGCTTTATGACGACCATTCACGCGTATACCGGCGATCAAATGCTTTTGGACGGGCCGCACAGAAAAGGGGATCTTCGCAGAGCCAGAGCAGGCGCGATCAATATCGTGCCGAACTCGACCGGCGCGGCCAAAGCGATTGGTTTGGTCATTCCGGAGCTGGCAGGCAAACTGATCGGTTCCGCGCAGAGAGTTCCGGTTCCATCCGGTTCCATCACGATTTTGGACGCTACCCTCAAGGACATGACCGACAGTGTCTCCGTCGAGGGCATCAACGCGGCGATGAAGGCCGCCGCCAACGCGTCCTTCGGTTATACGGAGGAGGAACTGGTCAGCTCGGATATTATCGGCATGAGCTACGGATCGCTCTTTGACGCGACGCAAACGCTGGCACAGCAGTGCGGCACGCATATCTATGAGGTGCGGATCGTGGCATGGTACGATAATGAAATGAGTTATACCTGCCAGCTGATCAGAACTTTGAAACATTTGAAAAAGTTTATTAAATAAAGAAAGGCGAAATTTTCTATGCGCTATCCTTTTATCGCAGGAAACTGGAAAATGTATAAAACCATCGCGGAAGCCAGGGCCTTCGCGGAGGAATTCAAAAAAATATATCAGCCGTCTGACGTGCGGGTTGCCGTTTGCGCTCCGTATCCGCAGCTGCCGTTTCTGGTAGAAGCGTTTCGCGGAACCGGCATCGGCGTCGGCGCGCAGAACGTGCATTATGAAGCGGAGGGCGCTTTTACCGGAGAAATTTCGATTCCGATGCTCGAGGAAATCGGCGTGGATTACTGTATCGTCGGACATTCGGAGCGCAGACAGTATTTTAATGAATCGGACGATACTGTAAACCGCAAGGTAAAGGCACTGCTCGAAACAAAAATTGTACCGATTGTATGTGTGGGCGAGAACCTGCAGCAAAAAGACGCAGGCTATGAACGCCAATTGGTCAGCGAGCAGGTAAAGAACGCGCTGCATGACATTCCGCCGGAAAAAGCAGAGCGTGTAGTTATCGCCTATGAACCGATCTGGGCTATCGGCACCGGCAGAACCGCAACACCGATTCAGGCAAATATGATGTGTTCTTTGATTCGGGATACCTTGACAGAAATGTACGGTGACGAGGTCTCCGACCGCGTGATCATCCAGTACGGCGGCAGCGTGAAGCCTGAAAATGTGACGGAGATCATGGAGGGAGAGGAAATCGACGGTGCTTTGGTAGGCGGAGCCAGCCTGGAACCGCTAAAATTTCATGAAATTGTAAACTTTTAGCTTGATTTTATCAGGCAAGGTATGGTACAATTAACAAGTTAAAATTACAAGGAGGTATGAGATGAAGATTGTCTTAATGATTTTGCTCGCGATTGCAAGTCTGATTCTGATTGCCAGCGTGCTCCTGCAGTCCGGAAACAGCGCCGGTTTGTCAGGTTCCATCGCAGGCGGTGCGGAGCAGCTTTTCGGTAAGAAAAAGAGCAAAGGTTATGAAGCACTGCTGGAAAAAGTGACCGCTATCGGCGCTGTATTGTTCATAGTGCTTTCTCTTGTAATCGTCACAATGGAATAATTGTGAGAAAACATGCGTTTGCTTAAATTGTTTTTATTATATTTCACGATGAAAAGAGGTACGAAGGACGTGCCTCTTATTCGGCGTGAGTAGGAGGTATTATATTATGGAAAAAATTTTTCCGGTTGTCGCGGCCGTCATTGGTCTGATTGTTGCTTTCTGTTTAGCATCATGGATCAAGAAGACTGATGAGGGTACCGACAGGATGAAGGAAATTGCCGGATACATCAGAGAAGGTGCGATGGCGTTCCTGGCAAGAGAATACAAAACAATGGTAATCGTTGTTGTTGTATTATTCTTAGTAATTGGTTTTGCGCTTCAAAACTGGACAACCGCTGTTCTTTATTTGTGCGGCGCGGCGTTATCTGTTTTAGCCGGTTTCTTCGGCATGAAGGTCGCTACGCTCGGTAACGTAAGAACCGCGAATGCCGCGAGAGAGTCCGGCATGAACAAGGCATTAAAAATCGCCTTCAGATCCGGCGCTGTCATGGGTCTTTGCGTATCCGGTCTCGGTCTGTTCGGACTGGGCGCTGTACTGTGCGCGTTAGACCTTGCAACGGTTGTTGAATGCGTAACCGGCTTCGGTCTCGGCGCATCTTCCATGGCGCTGTTCGGCAGAGTCGGCGGCGGCATCTACACGAAGGCAGCAGACGTTGGTGCTGACCTGGTAGGTAAGGTCGAAGCGGGAATTCCGGAAGATGACCCGCGTAACCCGGCTGTTATCGCTGATAACGTAGGCGACAACGTCGGTGACGTAGCGGGTATGGGTTCCGACCTGTTCGAATCCTATGTAGGTTCCATTATTTCCGCAGTAACACTGGCAGCCGTTGCGGTAAACTCCGCACCGGAGACAGCAACGTTCTCAGAATCCGATGCTGCGATCTTCCCGCTGATTATTTCGGCGATTGGCATCATCGCGTCCGTCATCGGCATTCTGCTTGTCAGAGGCAAAGAGGGTGGAAACCCTGCGTCAGCCTTAAATATGGGTACGTACATCAGCGGCGTGATCGTTATCATTGCGACGGTACTCCTTTCCAAGTCCATGCTCGGTGACTACACCTACGCGGCAGCGATCATCGCAGGCTTGATTGTAGGTATCGCGATCGGTAAAATTACGGAAATCTACACTTCCGGAGACTACAAGCATGTTCAGGGTATCGCGGAACAGTCTCAGACCGGCGCAGCGACCACGATCATCAGCGGTCTGGGCGTTGGTATGATGTCCACCTTATGGCCGATCATCCTGATCTGTATCGGCGTATTCGTAGCTTACCAGTTTGCAGGTCTGTATGGTATCGCGCTTTCCGCGGTAGGTATGCTTTCCACAACCGGTATGACGGTAGCTGTTGACGCTTACGGTCCGGTATCCGATAACGCGGGTGGTATCGCGGAGATGTCTGAATTACCGCACGAAGTCAGAGAGATTACTGATAAACTCGACGCAGTCGGCAACACGACCGCTGCGATCGGTAAAGGTTTCGCGATTGGTTCCGCTGCACTGACAGCGCTGGCTCTGTTTGCATCCTATGCAGCAGTGACACATTTGGAAGTCATCAGCTTACTTGACCCGATCGTTATTATTGGCTTATTCATCGGTGCAATGCTGCCGTTCCTGTTCTCCGCTATGACGATGAACTCTGTCGGCAGAGCTGCGAACGAAATGATCGAAGAAGTCAGAAGACAGTTCAGAGAAAACAAGGGTATCATGGAAGGTACCGCAAAGCCTGACTATGCAAACTGCGTAGATATCTCTACGAAGGCTGCGTTAAAGGAAATGGTTGTACCGAGCATCATGGCAATCGTTGCTCCGCTGGCTGTTGGTCTGATCTTTGGACCTGCTGCACTCGGCGGCATGCTGGGCGGTGCATTATCCGCTGGTGTTCTGCTGGCTATCATGATGGCTAACGCAGGCGGCGCGTGGGATAACGCGAAGAAGTACATCGAAGAAGGACACTTCGGCGGCAAGGGCAGCGAGCCGCACAAGGCAGCTGTCGTTGGCGATACCGTCGGTGACCCGTTCAAGGATACTTCCGGTCCGTCCATCAACATTCTGATCAAGCTGATGACTATCGTGTCTGTTGTATTCGCGCCGCTGTTCGTACAGGTCGGCGGATTACTGACAAGCATCTAAATCCTAAACAGAATATCATTGAAAAGACTCCCGCGCGGGAGTCTTTTTGATTGCATAGAAAATATCGCCCAGTGATGTTTTCGAAATAACGACAAAAGCACCTTGCGAAATGGTGCTCATGGGTGAGCGCCATGCGTGCATAGAAAGCGGTATTTCGTTATGCGCACTTTTGTCCACTGTGAAAGATGGAAAGAAGGTCTCTTTCTCCCTTGCATTCTGCGCAAAAAAGTGTTAAACTATTAACAGCAAAATGAAGAGAAAATCATGCCGAGAGAATCAATTCCCGCGGCAAATTCATTTTCCAGAGCAAAGAAAGGAAGATAAAGATGTATCAGACAATCAAGTATGAAGTGAAAGACAAGGTGGCCACCGTTACAATCAACAGACCGGAGGCGCTGAACGCGTTAAATTCGACCGTTCTCGATGAATTATTTGATGTTTTTAATGTCATTGACAAGGACGATGAAGTAAGATGTGTGATCGTGACAGGCGAGGGAAGATCCTTCGTCGCGGGTGCGGACATCGCGGAAATGTCCACGCTCAATCCGGTAGAGGGCAAGCGTTTTGCACAGAAAGGCCACAGGGTGATGAACTTCATCGAAAAGACCGAAAAACCGGTTATCGCGGCAGTCAACGGCTTTGCGCTCGGCGGCGGCTGCGAGCTTTCGATGGCGTGCGATATTCGCTTGGCATCCGTAAAGGCGGTGTTCGGACAACCGGAAGCAGGTCTTGGCATTACACCGGGATTTGGCGGCACGCAGAGATTATCCAAGATTGTGGGACCTGGCAACGCGGCGATGCTGATTCTGACCGCGCAGAACATCAAAGCGGACGAGGCACTGCGGATCGGACTGGTGCAGAAGGTAGTCGAGCCGGAAGAACTGATGCCGACAGCGGAAGCGATGGCGAAGAAAATCGCCTCCAACGCGCCGGTAGCGGTCATGGCTTGCAAGACGCTGCTCAATAAGGGTTACCATCTTGACCTCTTCAGCGGCTGCGCCCTCGAAGCAGAAGGTTTTGGCGTATGTTTCGGTACCGAAGATCAGAAAGAAGGCATGAAGGCGTTCCTGAACAAGACAAAATACGAATATCAGGGGAAATAAGAAGAAAACTTCTAACGATCAATATTTAACAGGTTGTCGCATTAACGGTTATTTTTCGTTAATGCGACAACCTGTTTATATTTTAAGAAAGAATTTCTCACCTTTTGTAGCATGACGATAAAAAAGTGTTTTTCGACGGGGTTTGATGAAGGACAGGTTTGCTTCAAAAAAAGAGGATATTGTTGAATTATTATAATATGATATTAAATTACCAATGGCAGAAATTCGGCAAAAATGGCGAAAAATCGGCGATTGTTTTTAAAAAAAGTATTGTATAAGAATTGAAAAGATTGAATAATCAATGATTTCAATTAGTTTTAGTAATGGCATAAATGTTGCTATACTATATTATGCCGGCAAAAAAACAGAGAGGAGGACGAAAATTGGACGTAAAACAGGAAGTTAAAAAAATTGAAGAAGAAATTATAAACTGGAGAAGGGATTTGCATAAAATTCCAGAATTAGGTGATGAAGTACCACTTACAACAAAATACATTAATGATGTACTGTCGCAAATGGGACTGACTGTAAAAAAATATTCAAATTCGGGTCTTTCGACTGTCATTGAAGGCAAGAATCTGGGACCAACAATTGCATTTCGTGCAGATATTGATGCACTGCCGATAAAAGAAGAAACCGGCTTACCGTTTGCTGCAAAAAATGGAATGATGCATGCATGCGGGCATGACGCACATACGGCAATGCTCTTGGGAACCGCAAAAGTACTATCGGAACACAGAAATGATTTGTATGGAAATGTTGTGTTGATTTTCCAACCGGCAGAAGAAACCACAGGAGGCGCTGAAACGATGATAAAAGAAGGGTGCCTTATGAGTCCAAAAGCGGATTGTTTTTTCAGTCTGCATATCGGGAGTTTGTTTCACAGCGTTGGGAATGGTTGTATCGGAGTTAAGAAAGGCTCTCTAATGGCTTCGGTATCTTCCTTTAATGTTAAAATTAAAGGAGTTGGAGGGCATGGCGCGCACCCAGATAAATGTGTTGATCCAATATTGATTTCTTGTGAAATCATTCAGTCTTTACAAAAACTTGTAAGTCGAGAAATAAATCCAATTCATGGTGCGGTTGTAACCGTGGGTATGATTCATGGCGGGAATATCGTAAATGTGATTCCTGATGAAGTATCTTTTGGAGGAACAGTTCGAGCATTAACAAAAGAAGACGCAGCACATTTGGAAAAAAGGATAACGCAAATGATTCCTGCGATTGCAAGCGCGAATGGCGGAAAGGCTGATGTCAGTTATAAGAGTTATTATCCACCGACATTTAATGATGGAGAAATGACAGACTTTTTAGAAGCATGTGCAACGAAAATTGTAGGGCCTCAGAATGTTGTACATATTACAGAGCCATCAACGGGAACAGAAGATGTTGCGTATTACATCAATGAAGTTCCAGGAAGTTTTGGTATGTTAGGTTCGTGGAAAGCACATGATGATGGGAAATTTTATCCGCATCATAATTCAAAATTTCATTTGGATGAGTCAACATTTTGGATTGGAAGCGCATTGTTTGTGCAATGTGCTCTGGATTTTTGCAAAAGGGTAGAAGAATAGGAGGAAGAAATGAAAAAAGAGAGAAAGTTTAAATTACCGCACCCTTATGCTTTGATTGTAATTTTAATTATAATCTGTGCGCTTCTTACTTATATTGTCCCAGCAGGGGTCTATGATCGCTATGAAACTGCAGACGGAAGAACTGCTGTAGATCCAACATCTTTTCACTATGTAGAACAATCGGCGGTTTCACCGTTTGAAATGGTGCAAGCAATCCCTACGGGAATGAATGAAGTAGGTTGGATTATTTTTTTAATCTTTATCATTGGAGGGGCCTTTGGAATTATCAACGCAACTGGAGCAATTGAGGCGGGCTTAGGAGCTTCTATCGAAAAAGTCAAAGGCAGAGATTCAATTTTGATTATTTTCTTAATGACTATTTTTTCGTTAGGCGGGGCAACTTTTGGACTTGCGGAATCAACTTTGATTTTTATTCCAATTTGTGTAATGCTGACAAGAGCTTTGGGATATGACGCTATTGTTGGTATGGCGATTATAAATATAGGCGCTGTATGTGGCTTTGCAGCAGGCTGGATGAATATTTTCACTGTCGGTGTTGCGCAAGGAATCGCTGAGTTACCACTGTTTTCCGGAATGGGATTTAGAATTTTAACCCATGTTGTTGTTCTAACGATTGCGATTCTTTATGTTTTAAGTTATGCAAAGAAAATTCGTAAGAATCCAGAAAAAAGTGCGGTTTATGAAATTGAAAAAAATATTAAAATGCAAGAAGAAGCACAAAACACCTCGCTGGAATTCACCGGAAAGCGAAAGGCAGTACTGCTTGTCGTTTTAGCTGGATTTGTTATTCTGATTTACGGAATAACACATGGTTGGAGTACCGGTACACAGATTAGTTCGCTTTTCTTGGTAATGGGAATCGTAGCAGGATATGTAGGTGGTTTAAAAACTGGTGAAGTTGCAGATGCCTTTATTAATGGCGCAAAAGCTGTCGCTTATGGAGCGCTTTTGGTAGGACTTTGCCGTGCAATGGTTGTTATTCTAACGAACGGACAAATTATTGATACCATTTTACATGCGTTAGCCTCAACCTTGGAAGGTCTTCCTTCTGTTGTAGCAGCCGGTCTTATGGTAATCGTACAGACGTTGATCAATTTCTTAATCAATTCGGGAAGCGGACAAGCAGCAACCACTATGCCAATTATGACACCACTTGCTGATATTTTGGGGATTTCGAGACAGACAGCAGTACTGGCGTTCCAGTATGGTGACGGACTTTCGAATTCACTTTGGCCTACATCGGGAATTTTGATGGCAAGTCTTGGTATGGCAGGAATCCCATACGATAAATGGCTTAAGTGGGTTGGAAAGCTTATGATTTATATGTATGGCGCAGTTGTGATATTAACGATGATCAGCGTTGTTATCGGATATGAATAACAGGAAGGTGAAAAAGTGAAGATTGGAATTGTAAAAGAGATAAAACCATGTGAATACAGAGTGGCTGCAACCCCAGCCGCAGTTCGTGAATTTGTAAGAAAAGGACATGAGGTGATTGTGCAACATGATGCGGGAATCGGCAGTGGTTTTACAGATGAAGCTTATCAAAATGTTGGAGCCAAAATTGAAATAGACGTAGAAAATGTTTGGACACAGGTTGATATGATCTATAAAGTGAAAGAAATCTTTCCGGAAGAATTCAAATATCTTCGTGAAGATTTGATCATTTTCACTTATATCCATTCCAATGCTCACCTTGAACAGACGAAAGCGCTTATGAACTCAAAATGCACGTCTATTGCTTATGAAGACATTTCCGATGATAAAGGGCAATGGCCGCTTTTGTCTCCAATGAGCGAATTGGCAGGAAAAGGTGGTTTTTTAGCAGCTTTGCACTTTTCGCAAACTGTTAATGGAGGAAGCGGAAAGTTGCTTGCCAATGTCTGCGGAGTAACGACCCCTGTGGTTAGTATTATTGGATGCGGACATTCAGGGTTAGGGGCCTGCGAGTTAGCTTCCGAATTTGGGAATAAGGTAAATGTATTAGATATTAATTATGAGGCTATGCTTGCAGCAAAAGAGCATTTTCCAGCCAATGTTAATTTTATGTTTTCTAACCGTGAAAATATAGTTGAATGTTTAAAATCTTCAGATGTAATCATTAATTGTATTTTGTGGCCAAAGACACGCAAGGATCATTTGATTAACAGAGAAGACTTAAAGTTGATGAAACAAGGAGCAATGATCGTGGATGTTGCTTGCGATGAGGGCGGTGCAGTCGAAACTTGCCGTGATACTTCTCACGATGATCCGATTTTCTATGTTGACGGTATCATGCACTATTGCGTGGACAATATCCCTTCGGCCTTTGGTCAAACTGCATCAACAACACTTTGCAATGCAACTTTACCATTTGCACTAGCGATTGCAGACAAGGGCGTAAAAAAAGCATTGCTGGATGATAAACATCTAAGAAGAGGCCTCACCACTTATGAAGGAAAACTAACTCTTTTAGAAACTGCAGAAAAACTAAGCCTACCTTATACAGATGCGGATAAATTGTTAAACGTATTCTAATCAAAAAAAGAAAAGTCGGTGAGTTCTAAACTGGAATTCGCCGACTTCTTTGTTATATAAGAAATATTGACAAGAGGGCCTTGTAAAGTGCTGATCATTTATAAAGACTAACTGTGCATAGAAGTCTCTAATTTCGTTATGTGTACTTTTGCCCTAAAAAAGATATTTCTTTCACGTAGAATTGTGTAGAAGTTTACTGGAAACGCTCTTTTTTGAGTCTGAAGATGGTATTCTTAACCGGCGGTAATGCCAGCACAAGCAAAGTCAGCACGCCTTCGCCGCCGATGTAGAAGATATTGTATAAAAAGCTGTACCAAACCGGATTCATGCCTTCCGGCGCGTATTCACCGAAGAAGAGGAAACCGGAGAGGAAGGAGCAGATAAATCTGCCGATGATCGCAACGATGTAACCGATGTACAAGCCGTTTTTCTTATTGCTGAAAAATCCGGAAAGCCCCAGACAGCCGAACGCCAAAACATAGTCGAGAAGCACCTGCATCGGGAACAGGATGACCGGGTCGATGATCAGGTTTAACAGACCGAGCGCAACGCCTGAAGTGAGACCCCATTTCGGTCCGCAGAAGTAGCCGGTAAGGGTCGCTGCCAGCATACTGAACAGCGTGATCGAGCCGCCGTAAGGCATCGGAATGATCTTGACCATACCGAGGACAAAAGAGAGTGCGATCAGAATCGCACAGAGAACAAGGCTGTAAAGATTGCCTTTGCTGTTTTGAGTTGATGAAATCTGTGACATAAAAAAACCTCCTGTCATGTAGTAGGAGGGGAACTGAGTCCTGCAGGCGTGAGGTATACGGGAAACCGAGAACCGCACATGCAAGAGACTTTGTGTTGATGCTGCTTCCCTACGCCGGTGTTAACCGGATCAGGTTATGAGGGTTTATCCCAGGGCAATGCGGAATTTCACTGTTTAAGAAGTGAAATCTTCACGAAAGCCCTTTGGTAAATCTCAGCAAAAGCTCCCCTAGCAATAATTTGTACAAAAGATATTTTACTGTATATAGCGTCAACTGTCAACTTCTTTCCATTTTTTTATTTTTTTTGCGAAAAACAGGTGGAAGGCAAGGTACAATGTAGTGTATAATAATAACATTAGCAAAAAGCAACAGAGGTATTCATGAAATCAATCGATCAGGAGTTTACGCAGGCAGTCATGACATGGTTCTCGGAAAATCAGCGTGATTTGCCATGGAGAAAGGATCAAGATCCCTACCATATATGGGTGTCCGAAATCATGCTGCAGCAGACCCGCGTAGAGGCGGTGCGGGAATATTATCGCCGCTGGATGGAAGCGCTGCCGACTGTGCGTGATCTCGCGGAAAGCGAGGAAGAAACGCTGCTTAAGCTTTGGCAGGGGCTTGGCTATTATAATCGCGTACGCAACATGCAGAAGGCAGCGAAAATAATCATGGAGGAGCATGACGGAAAATTCCCCGGGCAATATGACGAAATCCGCAAGCTGCCCGGTATTGGAGACTATACCGCAGGAGCAATCTCCTCTAACTGTTTTGATGAGCGTGTGGCGGCCATCGATGGCAATGTGCTGCGCGTGATGAGCAGACTGACGGAAGACGACTCCG
>URWB01000009.1 GCA_900551415.1 uncultured Eubacteriales bacterium | reverse complement strand
CGAAGTATCTCTCCAGCAGACCCTTGAGTGCCTTGCCGTGTCTTGCTTCGTCGCGTGCCATTTCATGAACGGTGTCGTGAATCGCGTCAAGGTTGTTCATCTTTGCAACCTTTGCGAGGTCGAATTTACCTGCGGTCGCGCCGAATTCACAGTCAACTCTCCAAGCGAGGTTGTCCTTGGTGGTAGCTTTCATGTTCGGTTCTAAATCTTCGCCTAATAATTCAGCGAATTTCGCAGCGTGTTCTGCTTCTTCGTAAGCAGCTTTTTCCCAGTAAAGGCCGATCTCCGGATAGCCTTCTCTGTGTGCGATGCGAGCCATGCAGAGATACATGCCGACTTCGGAGCATTCGCCCTGGAAGTTAGCCATAAGCTGATCGAAGATGAACTTCTTATCCTCTTCTTTGATATCAGGGTTGTTCTTGACTGTCTTGCCGTAAACGCCGTATTCGTGCTCAGCAGCCAGCGTCATGTCGCCTTCCATCTTTTTGAATTTGTCAGCGCCTACATGACAGACCGGACACTCTGCAGGTGGCTGGTCGCCTTCATGAACATAACCGCATACTGTACATACCCATTTCATAATTTGTTACCTCCCTAAAGTTCATTCTCATTCTTCAGATAACACGCTTTGCGCGTTTTGCCGATTCCGGCCTCGCGGCTGAGCCGAAAGAAAATAAGCGGAATCGTTTCATCAGCTCAGCATTCGCTGTCGCTGTGATAAGTACATTGGTCCGGACGCTGAGTGCTCTGCCTGCGGCTACGCCTTGGCAATCGCTTTCGCTCGGACATCTGTCTTTCATCAGCTCAGCATTCGCTGTCGCTGTGACAAGTACATTATACCACAGTTTTGGACTTGTTAACAGCGTGAGGACGATTTTTTTGCGGGAAGTTTGCGGTGGCTGGCGTGAAATATCTGTGAAATCTTGAGAAAATCCGCGAAAAAACGCTTCGTCGGGGCGCCTAGCGATTGAGGGAGCGTGGAGCTGCGGCACGCAAGTGAATAATGCGGAGAGAAAAATCAAAAAAGTCGAATTTTTTATAGAATTTAGCAATTTTTTATCTGGAAGTGTTAAGAAAAATGTGATAAAATAACGTTGCGGAGCTGTCGCGAATGCGCTTCGCGCCGGAGTGACCGATTCGCGCTACGCGAGATTCTTCATGACGGACTGCGTACTTTGCGTAACTTTGAACTGCGCGTTTCGCGCCGAGCTGACCTTCCCGCGTCATGTGGAATTTCTCATGCCGGATGGAGATCTCACACAGCTTTGAACTGCGCGTTTCGCGCCGAGCTGCGTGCTTCGCGTAACTTCGAACTGCGCTTTTAGGGCTTCATGCAGACTTTGCGGCAGACCGATGCCGCGCGGAACTCGTCATAAATCATCGATAATTAGAGTAAATGATAAATTTTAACGGAAATAAAGGAGGTAACCCTTGCGGCATCAGACATTATTACACGATAAGTTTCAAGAATCTCTCGCGTCCGTACTTCCGATTACCATCATTGTGCTGCTGCTTTGCTTTACGGTAGCGCCGATTCCCAACAACATGCTCGTTTCCTTTTTGATGGGAGCGGTCCTGCTGATCGTGGGGATGGCTTTTTTTACCCTGGGTGCGGATACAGCGATGACCCCGATCGGAACGAAGGTCGGAAGCTGTATTACAAAATCCCGAAAGATTTGGATGATTGTATTCGTCAGCTTTTTGCTCGGTGTCATCATCACCATCTCGGAGCCTGATCTGCAGGTGCTCGCCAACCAGGTGCCGAATATACCTAACGCGGCGCTGATCGGAACGGTGGCGCTTGGAGTCGGCATCTTTTTGATCATCGCCATGCTGAGAATCCTGTTTGGAATCAGCTTGAATATCCTGCTGATTGGATTTTATATCGTCGTCTTCCTGATGGCGATGTTTGTGCCAAAAAATTTCTGGGCGGTTGCCTTTGACTCCGGCGGGGTGACAACCGGACCGATGACCGTACCGTTTATCATGGCGCTGGGCGTCGGTGTTTCGGCGATTCGAAGCGACCGTCACGCTGGGAACGACAGCTTCGGCTTGGTCGCGCTCTGCTCGATCGGCCCTATTTTGGCTGTGCTGGTACTGGGTCTGCTCTATCCGTCGGAGGCGGCTTATACGCCGGTAGAGATTCCGGAAATGGAGAATTCACAGGAAATGATTATGCTTTTTGTGCATGGGCTGCCGCATTACGCGAAGGAAGTCGCGATTGCCCTAGCTCCGATTGTCGCCTTCTTTTTCCTGTTTAACGCTTTTTACATCAAAATGCCGAAGAAACCGCTGATCAGTATCAGTGTCGGCTTGCTTTTTACTTATTTGGGACTGCTACTGTTCCTAACCGGCGTTAACGTTGGATTCATGCCGGTCGGAAACTATATCGGCAAAATGATCGGAAGCAAGGAGTTCAACTGGATTTTACTGCCGATTGCCATGCTGATTGGTTATTTCATCGTAAAAGCGGAGCCGGCGGTACACGTGCTCAATAAACAGGTTGAGGATCTGACCGCGGGAAGTATTCCGGCGCGCGCGATGGAGCTTTCACTTTCTATCGGCGTGGCGAGCTCGCTGGGTCTGGCGATGATTCGCGTACTGACAGGAATCTCGGTGATGTACTTTTTGATTCCGGGCTATGTGCTGGCCCTCGGGCTGAGTTTTTTCGCGCCAAAGATTTTTACCTCTATCGCGTTTGACTCCGGCGGCGTTGCTTCCGGACCGATGACGGCAACTTTCCTGCTGCCCTTTGCGATGGGAGCCTGTGAGGCAATCGGCGGACCGGAGCGGATCGTCAGCGACGCCTTCGGGGTAGTAGCCATGGTTGCGATGACGCCGCTGATTACGATTCAGCTTTTGGGCGTGGAATACAAATTTCGCACGCGCAAGGAGCGCGAGGCCAGAGCGCGTGTGCAGGCCAAGCTTGAAGCCTATGCTGATGATGATATCATAGAACTGTAAGGAGGATTGCCATGGACGGATTAAATTTAGTAATCAATATCACAGACCGCGATAAGAGCGAAACGGCAATCAGATTGTTTCAGGAGAACGGTGTATTCACAACAGACGTCGCGCTGGGACAGGGCACCGCGCCAAGAGAAATTCTGGAGTATCTCTACCTGAGTCCTGCAGAAAAAGCCATTATTTTTGGCGTAGTTACCAATGCCGGACTGAGTTCCCTGTTCAAAACGTTAAAGCGCAGAATGTACATTGATGTTCCGGGGAACGGCATCGCGGTGACGATTCCACTCAGCAGCATCGGCGGCCGGCGCAGTCTGGAGTACATGCTGGACGGACAGGTATTGGGAACGAACAAGAGTCTGGAAAAGGCGGAAAGGATAGAAAGAATGTCCATCAAAACAGATTACGAACTGATTTTTGTAGTCGCGAACGAAGGCTACAGCGATATGATTATGGATGCGGCACGCGGCGCGGGCGCGGGCGGCGGCACTGTGATCAAGGCAAAAGGAACCGGGGCGGAATACACCGAAAAATTCTTCGGATTTTCGATTGCTTCCGAAAAAGAAATACACCTGCTGGTTACGCCGGCGCAGGGGCGAAATGCCATCATGAAAGCGATTATGGAGCAGGCGGGACTTGCGAGTAAAGCACAATCGATTGTGTTCTCGCTTCCGGTCAGCCATGCGCTCGGTCTCAGACAGCCGGAATAGCCTGCGGCACATCGCGCCGCGGCTTTGCTGTGAGCGGGAAGCTCGCGGACGACGTTTTTTAAGCTTGACTGTGGCCTATAAAAATAGACCATAGAGATTTTCGATTCCGACGGTGCGCTGTCAAGCAGGCTGTGGCGCTGCCCATTTTGGGCGTGGCACATAAAAATAGACCACGAAACTGCGCGTCGTGAGGGATGGAAAATCCGCACAGCAGGCGGCGGCTCTGCTTTGACCGTAGGGTTGCCGAAACCTGCCGCGGAGTCGCGAGCGCACAAGGCTACGCAAGGCGCACCCGTGTGCGATGCAGGAAGGGCTCGGCGCATGCTTTACCAGCATGGCGGCGCGCGAGGTCGGAGACGGATTTGCGTAAGGCCGCGCGCGAGGCTGCCCGCCGGGCGCAAGGCTGTGCGAAGCGAAGGAGGCGCAAGTGTGAGAGAGCGGCTATGCGGCGCATTATGTGGAATATAAAAATATGTCACAGCCCTGGAGAAAGGGCTTTTTTATTACAAAAAACAATACTTTGTATGAAGATTACACAAAAATAACGGAAAAATTGTTAGAAAACGATAAAAGTACACAAAAAAACATTGCAATACAAAACAAGAGAAGGTATACTGTACTTAAACGTGTATAAATGGTAAAATTTGAATTTTCAAATAGGAGGAGATTTAAGTATGAAAAAGAAAGTTGCTTTACTTTTGGCATTGATCATGGTCTTCGCGTTATTCGCGGCGGGCTGCGGCTCAAGCGATGATGGCGAGGGCGCGGAAGGCGATTACGCGGGCACTGTCAAGATTGGCGTCTTTGAACCGGCTTCCGGTGAGAACGGCGCGGGCGGTAAACAGGAAACGCTCGGCATCCAGTACGCGAACAAAGTACAGCCGACCGTTGACATCAACGGCGAAACCTACAAGGTGGAACTGGTCACCGCTGACAACGAGTCCGACAACTCGAAGGGCATCACAGCCGCGCAGAACCTGGTATCTTCCGGCGTGTCCATCATTCTCGGTTCCTACGGCTCCGCGGTATCCATCGCGGCCGGCGATGTATTCAAAGAGGCAGGAATGCCGGCGCTTGGTGTAACCTGTACCAATCCACTGGTAACGAACGGCAACCCGGTGTACTTCCGTACCTGCTTCCTGGATCCGTTCCAGGGTACGGTTCTCGCGAACTTCGCGTATGAAAACGGCGCACGGAAGGCTTACTGCTTATCCAAGCTCGGCGACGACTACTCCGTAGGTCTGGTAAAATACTTTGTAGAAGCGTTTGAAAAGCTCGGCGGCAAAGTTGTGGAAGAGCAGTTCCCAAAAGGAAATTCTGACTTCACATCCTATGTTGCGAACGCAAAAGCGAAAGATTGCGACGTATTCTACTCCCCGGTATCCATCGAAGCAGCTGCGCTGATCATCGACCAGGCAGAAGCACAGAAACTGGATATGCCGATTCTGGCAGGCGACACCTGGGACTCCAACGTTGTTTTGGAAGCGGCAAAGGGTAAAAATATCGAACTGAACGTAACGACCTTCTATCAGGAAGGCGGAAACCCTGAATTCGATAACGGCATCAAGGAATGGATTAACTCTGATTCCACCGCGAAGGCGAACAACAACGGCAACGACCAGATCGCGGCGGTATCCGCGATGGGTTATGACGCGTACTTCGTAGCGTTGGAAGCGATCAAGGCAGCAGGCTCTACAGATCCGGCAGACGTTCTGGCGGCACTTCCGAACGTGGTTTATGAAAACGGCGTATGCGGCACCGTCAAGTTCAACGAGAACGGCGACGCTGAAAAGAACGAAGCGGTTGTTAAGCACTGCAACACCGAAACCGGCGAATGGGAATATGTCAAGACCCAGTCGATCGAAGAATAAGAGTCATATCGCACGATTTGCTTTTGCGGTCGGCGGCGACGCAGGAAAAGCGGCACGCGCCTTAGAAACAAAATCGCGCTTAGGCATGACAGCGGGAGGAAACATCCTCCCGCTTATCGTGTCATTATGAGATAAAAAAAATCTTGATAAAATTCAAGGCAAAACGGATAAAAGAGAGGTTTATTACATGGAATTATTTGCGAAATGGCTGCCATATATCCTTGCGGGCGTTTCCGTAGGAGGACAGTATGCACTGATCGCCATCGGCTATACGATGGTATATGGTATCCTCAGACTGATCAACTTCGCCCACGGCGACATGTTCATGATGGCAGGTCTGGTTATGATCTATCTGGTGTCTGCGCTGCCGATCTGGCTGAGCGTGATTGTTGTGATTATCTTTACAATGGCTTTGGGCTGCGCCATCGAAGAAGTTGCTTATCGGCCGCTGCGCTCCGCGCCGAGAATGTCGATCATGATCTCGGCAATCGGCGTATCCTATTTCCTGCAGAACATCGCCCTGTATGTGACCGGCGGTCTGACCAAGACCTATCCGTCCATCCCGTTCCTGCAGAAAACCGTGACCGTACTCGGTGCGCACACCAAGATGGTAACGGTCATCACACCGATTCTGACAATCGCACTGGTATTCGCGCTGGTTATGCTGATCAACCACACGAAGGTCGGGATGGCGATGCGCGCGGTATCGCGTGACTTTGAAACTTCCGAGCTGATGGGTATCGACATCAACCGGGTCATCATCGTGACCTTCATCATTGGCTCGTTCCTCGCGGCCGTCGGCTCCGTTCTGTTCTTCTCGAACTACACCGGCGTGAACCCGATGTCCGGCTCCATGCCGGGCCTCAAGGCATTCGTCGCGGCTGTATTCGGCGGCATCGGCTCCGTTCCGGGCGCGGTTGTCGGTGCGTTTGTCATCGGTATCTGCGAAAACATCATGAAGGGCGCGGGACTGACGACGTTCTCCGACGCGTTCACCTTCGTGCTGCTGATTGTCATTCTGATGGTGAAGCCGACCGGTATCTTCGGCGAAAAAAACATCAACAAGGTATAGGGGGGCAGAAATGGAACAGACATTATCGAAAAAAACAAAAACTGCCTGCAGTATCATCGCAATCGCGGTGTTTCTGATTTTAGTATATCTTGGCGATTCCTTCATCATGCCGACATCTAAATGGAGTATGCTGATGAAGGTACTCGAAAAAGGCTCTATTTACGCGCTGATTGCCGTGTCGATGAACCTGCTGAATGGGTTTACGGGACTCTTTTCGCTCGGACAGGCGGGTTTCATGCTGATTGGTGCTTACGCCTACGCGATTTTTGCGATTCCGGCAGCAGATCATGAAGCAGTCTATCAGTATTTTAACGGTGGCGTGCTGCAGTTCTCCATTCCGGAGATTTTGATGAACGCGCTGGGCGGCGAAGGCAGCTTCGGCGGGTTCCTCGGACAATATCTCGGCATGTTCCTGCTGATTCTTTTCGCGGGACTTTTGACGGCAGGCATTGCCTTTTTGATCGGGATTCCGGTGCTCAGGCTCAAGTCCGATTATCTGGCGATCGCGACGCTGGGCTTCGCCGAGATATTAAGAGCACTTTTTCAGTGGAATACCTTGGGCCCTGTGACAAACGGTTCCAATATTCTGCGTAATTTCGCGACCTACGAAACGGCGCTGTTTCCGGTCATTTTCGCGGGGCTGTGCGTCGCGCTGATCGTCCTTTTGATCAACTCCACCTACGGAAGAGCTTTCCAGGCAATTCGCGACGATGAAATCGCGGCGGAGGCGATGGGCGTCAATCTGTTCAAACATAAGGAGCTTGCGTTTGTCGTTTCCTCCTTCTTCGCGGGTGTAGGAGGATCGCTTCTGGCGATGTTCCAGAACAATGCCGCCTCAGACGCGTTTACAACCAATATGACTTATGAAATCCTGCTGATCGTTGTTATCGGCGGCATCGGCTCCATCTCCGGCTCCGTCATGGGCTCCTTTATCTTTATCGGCCTGAACGAATGGCTGCTCAGAGGACTTGACCAGGGCAAATGGCTGGGTATTGAGTCCTCCTTGATGCACGCGGGCTTCCGCAAGGTTGTTTTCGCGGTGATGATCATGCTTGTCGTGCTGTTCTTCTCGAAGGGCATCATGGGCAACCGCGAGCTTTCGTGGGACGGCATCGCGCGCTTTTTCCGTACCCTGCCGCAGCGATTAAAGGCGTGGCCGGCAAAACAGAGAGAAAAACGCGCGGAGAAGAAAGCGGAACGCGCGGCGAAAAAAGCGACACACGCGGCAGCAACGCACAAGAAGGCGCAGGGCGAGGCGGCAGCCAAAGCAGGTAAACCGCTGTTCACACCGCTGCCGGTCTATGACCACGTGGTCGTATTTGAAAAGGAGGGTAAGTAATATGGCAAACAATGTAGTATTAAAGCTCTCCGACATCACGATGCAGTTCGGCGGGGTCGTCGCGGTGGACAATCTGAATCTGGAGGTCCGCAAAAATGAAGTCATCGGTCTGATCGGACCGAACGGCGCAGGCAAGACCACGGCGTTCAACGTGGTCACCGGCGTTTACGAACCGACCAACGGCGCTGTCGATATCAATGGCATGCGTGTGATCGAAAATTTCCCGCACGGCAAGATGGCGGAGACATACAAGGGCAAGCATCAGGGTGATTATGGGCAGGTCATGAAACTGACGCCGGACAGAGTCACCAAGCTGGGGGTCGCGCGTACCTTCCAGAATATCCGCCTTTTTAAGGAAATGAGCGTTTTGCAAAACGTTCTCGTCGCTATGCACATGAATCAAAAGCAGAGCGTCTTCGGTTCCGTGTTCAGGTCCAAAACGGCCCGGCAGGAAGAGAAGCAGATGATCGCGGAGGCGGAGGAGCTGCTGCGCAAGGTCGAGCTTTACGAAAACAGACACGATCTGGCGACCTCTCTGCCGTACGGCAAGCAGCGGCATCTGGAGATCGCTAGAGCGCTGGCGACACACCCGACGATTTTGCTGCTCGATGAACCGGCAGCGGGTATGAATCCGCAGGAGTCTGATGAGCTGATGCACTTTGTCGGCAAAATCCGCGACGAATTCGACCTCAGTATTCTGATGATCGAGCACCACATGCAGGTCATCATGGGCATCTGCGACCGCATTTATGTACTCAATTACGGCGGACAGATCGCAGACGGCACGCCGGAGGAGATTCAGAACAATCCGGCAGTTATTGAAGCATATTTGGGGGTGGATGAATCATGCTAGCAATCAGAGATTTACATGTTTACTACGGCGGTATTCACGCCCTGAACGGCATCAGTCTGGACGTACCGGACGGTCAGATCGTTTCGCTGATCGGCGCAAACGGCGCAGGCAAGTCTACGACACTTAAGGCAATAATGGGGCTTGTCAACAAGGCCGAAGGTAATGTATACTGGGATAGTACAGATATCACCGTCATGAAGACCAAGGACATCGTGGGCGCGGGTCTCATCCTTTGTCCGGAGGGACGCAGGATCTTCCCGGATCTGACGGTCGAGGAAAATCTTTCGGCGGGTGCATATCTGCGCAAGGATAAGGACGGTATCGCAAAGGACAGAGCATGGGTCTACAGCCTTTTCCCACGTCTACAGGAAAGAACCTGGCAGCTGGGAGCGACGCTCTCCGGCGGCGAACAGCAGATGCTGGCGGTCGGCAGAGCGCTGATGAGCAGACCGAAGCTTTTGATGCTGGATGAACCTTCTCTGGGTCTTGCACCGCTTATCATCAAGGATATTTTTACAATTATTCAGCAGATCAAAGATGCGGGCGTGAATGTGCTCCTGATCGAGCAGAACGCGAAGGCGGCGCTGGAGATTTCCGACTATGCCTATGTCATGGAGACCGGAAACATCACCATGGCGGGTCCGGGACGGGCGCTGATGAATGACGAAAGAGTCAAAGCGGCATATCTCGGCGAATAATGCTTCCGCGCACGAACGTAGATAAGGGGGATTTATGAACAAGTGCAGGAAACGCATCCTCAGTCTGGTTCTGGTCGTTTGTCTGACGGCAGGGCTGACCGGGTGCACCACCTATACAAACTTTAAGAATGCTTTCTTTGGGACAGATACAGTCGCAAAGGAAAAGACCATCAAAATCGGGGTATTTGAACCAACCTCCGGCAGTATGAAAACGCAGGGTAAGGAAGAAGTCATGGGCATTGAACTGGCGCATGACCTTTATCCGACGGCCTGCGGCAAGACGGTGGAGCTTGTGTACGCGGACAACAAGTCCGATATGTATGAAGCGGAGGCCGCGATTCAGGAGCTGATTTCCAGCAGCTCGCCTTCGATGATTCTGGGCAGCTACGGTGAAACCCTGTCCCTGATCGCGGGAAAGTACATCGAAGCGGCGAATATTCCGTCCATTACGATTTCAAGCACCAATCCGCTGATTACCGCCAACAATCCGTACTATTTCAGCGCAACCTACAGTGAGGCCAGACAGGGCGACGCGTTGGCGGACTTTGCCTATCTGTCTCAGAATAAGGATATGGTAGCGACCGTCAAGCTGGAAAACGACGATACTGCGACCGCAACGATCAAGCGCTTTACCAACCGCATGAAGAAACTGACCGAGAACAACCGCTGCGTGGTCGGCAGCTTTACCTTGAGCACCACTTCTGCGGATTATACGGAAACGATCGAAAAGATTCGGGAATCCGGCGCGACGGCTGTTTTTCTGGCGGTTCCGCCGATAGTCGCGAAGGACTTTCTGACACAGGCGCAAGAGCAAAAACTGCCGTATATGCTTTTCCTCGGGACCAGATCCTGGGGGGATAAGGACTTTTTGGAGTTTGTCAAAGCGAATAAGCAGCTGCACATCGGGTATCCGGCGGAGCAGGCGACAAATAACGAAACGGCGATGTCGCAAAAATTTATGGAAGCCTTCCGCACCAAATACGGCGAAGATGCGGAGCTTTCTCAGCGAACGGTTGTCGCCTTCGATGCCTATCTTTTGGCGGTTACCGCCATGGATCGCGCGATGCAGGCGGTGCGTGACACCGATCCGGACACGATCGCGCAAAACAGCGCGACCGACGCGGAGGCGCGCGCGAAGAAGGAAGCCTGGCAGGTCGCGCGTGAAACCGGAATTCCGAGCGGCACGCAGATTAAAGACGCGCTCAACGGCATTGACAATTTTGAAGGAGCTTCCGGCGTCATCAACTATAAGGGTAAGAATGAGGCGACCAAGTCGGTGTCCATCAGCCATATCGCGAACGGAACGGAGCTTCCGGCTTATGTGTCGGAATCCTGATGCGGCGCGGGCAGAACAGCTCCGCCGAAGATATTTTGCGGGATTGCGGCATGAAATGCTTGCGTGAAGCCGCGGGGTAGGCTATAATAAGGCTGTATCCCTCACAAAATTTTTTGGAGAAACAAAATACAAGGATATAGAACGAACGAAAGGAAGATACTATATGGAAGAGAAAATCATAGATGCAATCGCTCAGATCAGACCGTTCCTGCAAAGAGACGGCGGCGATATCGAATTCGTAGAATTGACAGATGATAATATCGTGAAGGTAAGACTGCAGGGTCACTGCGCAGGCTGCCCGGGCGCGACCATGACCATCAAAGGCGTGGTAGAAAGACTGATCAAGGAAACCTATCCTGAAATTCAGGCGGTAGAAGCAGTCTAAGCTTGATAGGAAATACCAAAGAAAGAGTGAATTGCGAGCGGCCGATGACAAAAATCCCGCGGCAAGAACACTCTTTCTTGCTCTTCGCGGCAAAGTGCCCCAGATAGACGGAGGAGAAAAACATGGAAACGAATGAAAAAAAAGGCTGCGCGGACTTCGCGGAGGTCGCGCGCATCATAGAACAGAACAGGGAAGAACTGCTCGAAGCACTCTCCAGTGCGGTTCGGATTCAGAGCGATCAGGCGGAGCCTGTCACCGCGGAGGACGGCAGTGTCTATCCATTCGGCGCGGGCGTACAGCAGGTACATGAGGCTGTGCTCGCGATGGGTCGTGAGATGGGTTTTGAGGCTGTGGACATCGATCATTACGGCGGGCATATCGATTTTCGCGGCAGTGAAGACAGCGTTATGGGAATCGTCGGTCACTTGGACGTGGTGCCGGCGGCGGGCTGCTGGGACTTTGACCCTTACGGCGGAGAAATCAGAGACGGCTATATTTACGGACGCGGCACGACGGATGATAAGGGACCGGTGCTTGCTTGCTTGTACGCGATGAAGGCACTCAAGGAAGCGGGCTTCACGCCGAAGAGTACAGTGCGCCTGATCTTAGGCCTGGATGAGGAAACCGGATGGAAAGGCATGGAATACTATTTGGAACGCGTGCCGGCGCCGGATTTCGGTTTCACGCCGGACGGTGATTTTCCGATCATCAACGGAGAAAAGGGCAATCTGGTCTTTGAGGCCGCGCGGAAGTTCGCGAAGTCATCGAATCAGGGGCTTACGCTTCGCTCTATTCACGCGGGAAATGCTGCCAACAGCGTGCCGGACGCGGCAAGAGCGGTTGTACGCAATCCGGAGGGAGATTACAGCAAGATCAAAGCGGAACTTGCCGCTTTTCGTGAGGAAACCGGATACAAGCTGAACTGCAAGGGCATCGGTAAATCGCTGGAGCTGACTGCGGCAGGACGAGGCGCGCACGGCGCAACGCCGGAGGCGGGTCTGAACGCCATCTCAATTTTGATGGCATTTTTGGGACGACTGAATTTTGCCAATGAGGAACAGAACGATTGGATTGCCTTCTATAACCGCTGCATTGGCTTCGACCTGTGCGGTGAGAAGCTGGGAATCGGTTTCTCTGATGAAGTTTCCGGCAACCTGGTGCTCAACGTCGGCATGGCGGAGATGAATCCGGAGCTTGCCAAACTGATTATCAACATCCGGTATCCGATCAGCTGCACGCAGGAGCAGGTATTCGCGGGTATGGCGGAAAATTTTGAAAAATACAACATCGGATGGGTATTGGACAAGAACCAGGACCCGCTGTATATGGATTTGGACAATCCGATGGTCAAGACGCTTTTGGAGGTTTACAGAAGTCAGACGGGCGATGAGGAAAGCCAGCCGCTTGTCATCGGCGGCGGCACCTACGCGCGCGCCATGAAGCATGTTATCGCTTACGGCGGGCTGTTCCCGGGCGATGAAGATCGTATGCATCAGCCGAATGAGCGTCTGAGCGTGGAAAGATTGCTGCAGATGACAAAAATTTATGCTGAAGCTATTTACAAATTAGCTTCGGAAGCATATAATAAATGACGAAAATGTGATCTGTTTCAGGGCGAGGTGAAATTCCTCACCGGCGGTATAGTCCGCGAGCTGCCTTTGCCAAAACCGGCGGAGCGGCTGATCAGGTGTGATTCCTGAACCGACGGTATAGTCCGGATGAGAGAAACAAGACACGCGAAATTTTTGCGTGCATCAAGCCTTGATTCAAACAATCAAGGCTTGTTTATTGACCTAACCCGGTTTGATTCGCGCGAAGCAAGAAAATCAAACCGATGGTAGGTCAAAGGCAAAGGTTTCCGATGAAGCAGAGCCGTTGGCGAAAGCTGAATCGTAGAAACCGACTGCGATTGGTCTAACCCGGTTTGATTCGCGCGAAGCAAGAAAATCAAACCGACTGTTTCAAGAAACCTGACAGATTCCGAGTCACCTTAGGCAGCGCATCAGCGCGGCGGCAAAACGCGCTGGAAGCTGCTGCACGACACTTCAAAGAAAGGAACTGTAAAACAATGAACAACATGAACACAAAAATGAAATCACAGCAGCTTGTAAAAATGGCGATGATGGCGGCGCTTGCCTGTGTCGTCGGACTGATTCGATTCCCGCTGATTCCGGCGGTATCGTTTCTGACCTATGACTTCGCGGACATTCCGATTTTGATTACGACCTTCGCCTTCGGACCGGCTTCCGGCCTTTTGGTGCTGACGGTTGTCAGCTTCATTCAGGCATTCCTGATGGGCGGAGACGGATTTTACGGCTTCATCATGCACATCATCGCTTCCGGGGTTTTCCTGATGATCGCGGGTTTGATGTACAGAAAGCATAAGACCAAAAAAGTCGCGATTCTCAGCATGCTGATCGCGACCCTCGCGATGACGCTCGCTATGGGCGTGGCGAACTACTACATCACGACCTTCTACCTTGGCGGTGAAGCGATGAGACAGACCGTTGTCGGCATGATGCCGCTGATTCTCGCGTTCAACCTCATTAAGGGGGCACTGAACGCGGTGATTACCTTCGTGGTGTACAAGAGAATTTCAGGCTTCCTGCATCAGGAGGGTCTGAGCTTCAAGCACGCGGACAAACCCGTAAAGCAGCAGTAAATAACAGAATGGAGCAGTTATGGAGCAGAAAGTCCTAACCGAATACCGGATAAAAAATGAAGAGGAAACGCGCGCCTTCGCCCTTGCTCTGGCGCAAAAGCTTGCGGCGGGCGATGTGCTGGCGCTGATCGGCGATCTGGGGACAGGGAAGACCGCGCTCACACGCTATATCGGCGAGGGACTGGGAATCCGACAGAGAATCAGCAGTCCGACTTTTACGATCGTCAAGGAATACACGGACGGCAGACTGCCGCTCTATCATTTTGATGTTTACCGCGTGACGGATCCGGACGCGCTGTTTGAAATCGGCGCGGACGAGTATTTTTACGGTGACGGCGTCTGCGTGATCGAATGGGCAGATCTGATCGCGGACAGCCTGCCGGAAAACACCAAGTATATCTATCTACGGTACGGGGAAACCCCGGAGGAGAGAATTTATCAATGTACATGTTAGCGATTGAAACAACCGGACCGAATGCTTCCGTTGCCCTGTTTCATGCGGAGAATCCTGACGGGGGCTTGACCGCCGCGCTCGCGGAGCGGGCCGTTCTGCTAGGCGAGAAAACCTCGCGCGAGGCAAAAAACCATCTGAAAAATCTGATGCCGCTGGTTCGGGATCTGCTCGCGGACTGCGGTGTCACCAAGGAACAGCTGACACACATCGCGGCTTCCGTCGGGCCGGGGTCCTTTACCGGAATCCGCATCGGCGTGGCGACGGCGCGGGCATTGGCGCAGGTCCTGGAGCTGCCCTGCGTCGCGGTGCCGACTTTGGAAGCCTTCCTTTACGCGCAGGCACCAAACGACGCGGACAAGCGTGTTATCTGCGGCATCATCAACGCCAGACGCGGACAGGTCTACGGTATACTGGACGGCTATCTGCCGGGAGGCCCGTATCTGCTTACCGACGTACTCGCGGTCATCACGCGGCAGGTAAAACAAGACGGCAGACAGGTGCTGTTTTACGGAGACGGCATCGATGCCTATGAAACTCAAATTATATCGCTGTTAGGCGATGCGAAGATGGAAAAAGACAGAGATTATGATTTCGCGCCGCAGGAAACGCGCGATCAAAGCGCGGCAGCGGTCGGGCGCGCGGCGCTGCGCAAACTCTCGCGCGGAGAAACCACAGACTTCGCCAATCTGCTGCCGGATTACATGCGGCAGGCGGAGGCAGAGGTCAAATTGGCCGCGGGACAGCTTCCGATCTGCCGCGGACCGAAACAGGAATAGCGCTTCCGGCAGCGCGGCCAAAACGAAAAAACAGCGGCAAGAGAAACGGAAACAGCGGCGGGCGGGCTTCAAAACAGGAAGGTCTGCCTGTTTAAGAGGTAAGGAAAATGGAAGAGCTTGTGTTCAGAACGGCGCAGGAACGCGATGTCGCGGCAATCGAGACTCTGGAGCGACAGTGTTTCGCGGTGCCGTGGTCTTATGAATCGCTTTATCACGATGTGATGAAGAATCGGCTGGCGTCATATATCGTCGCCGAAGCGGACGGCGTGCTCTGCGGGTATGTCGGTATCTGGAAGATCGTCGATGAGGGACATATTACCAATGTCGCGGTCTCACCGGACTATCGCCGCAGGCATATCGCGCGCGCAATGCTGGAAGCGCTGATCGCGCGCTGCGGACAGAACGGAATCACAAGTTATACGCTGGAGGTCCGCGTCGGCAACGAACCGGCGATTAAGCTGTATGAGGGGCTCGGCTTTACGGCCGCGGGACTTCGCAAAGGCTATTATGAGGATAATGGCGAGGACGCGCTCATCATGTGGAAGGGGAAACTGTAAAACCATGAAAGACGGAAAATTCCTGACGATGGCAATTGAAAGCAGCTGCGACGAAACCGCGATCGCAGTCGTGGCGGATGGCAGAAACGTGCTTTCCAATGTCATCTCATCTCAAATAGATATTTTTAAAAACTACGGCGGCGTGGTACCGGAGATTGCCTCCAGACACCACCTCGAAAACATCAACCATGTCATGCGGCAGGCACTGGACGAAGCGGGAACGACGCTGGATGAGATTGACCTCATCGGCGTGACCTGCGGACCGGGGCTGATCGGCGCACTGCTAGTCGGCGTGGCGACTGCCAAGGCGGTGGCTTTCGCGAAGGATATCCCTTTGGTCGGGGTTCATCATCTGCTTGGACACATCAGCGCCAACTACATTCAGGAGCCGGAGCTTACACCTCCGTTTATGGCACTCATCACAAGCGGCGGACACACCGAGATCGTTGATGTCGAGAGCTATACAGACTGTGAAATTCTCGGCGGAACCAGAGACGACGCGGTGGGCGAGGCCTATGACAAGATCGCGCGTGTACTCGGGCTCGGCTATCCGGGAGGACCGAAGATCGACAAAATCGCCAAAGACGGCGATCCGCGGGCGATCAATTTCAAGCGCGTGTATCTCGAAAAGGACAGCTTTGACTTCAGCTTCAGCGGGCTTAAGACCGCAGTGCTGAACTATATCAACCAGCAAAAACAGGCAGGGATAGAAATCAACCGCGCGGACGTGGCAGCGAGCTTCCAACAGGCGGTCATGGACGTGCTGGTACGCAAGACGGTGGACGCGGCGGTTCTCAAAGGAGAAAAAAAGCTCGTACTGGCAGGTGGCGTGGCGGCAAACTCCAAGCTCAGAGAAATGCTCGGCGCGGCCTGCGAGAAGGCAGGCATTCGCCTGTACCGGCCAGATCCGGTTCTCTGTACGGATAACGGCGCGATGATCGCGGCCGCGGCCTATTACATCTATCAGAGCGGCCGGACCGATGATCTGGATCTGGAGGCCTATGCCAATCTGCCGCTCGAATCGGAGAGGCGGGAATTATGATTATTTTATCAGCGAATCGATTAAGCAAGGGATATGGCACTGACGTAATCCTCACGGATGTCAGTTTTCATGTCAATGCCGGAGACCGCGTGGGCATCGTAGGACGAAACGGCGCGGGCAAGACGACCCTCCTCAAGCTGCTGACCGGAGAACTGACAGCAGATGAGGGGGAATTTTTCGTGTCACAGGACACGCGCGTAGGGTATCTGAAGCAACGAGACAATTTTGACAGCGAAGGAACCGTTATCGGTGAAATCGACAAGATCTTCAGCGAAATTCACGATCTCGAAGCGCAGATTGAGCAGGTGAGCGCCGAAATCGAAGCCGGCAGCAGCGGCGCGGCGCAGATGGAAAAGCTCGACCGCCTGCATCTGGCCTACGAGCAAAAGGGCGGCTACACCTATAAATCTGAGATCACCGGTATTCTGCATTCCATGGCTTTCACCTCGGAGTTTTACAATAAGAAGATCGGATCTCTGTCCGGCGGTGAGCGTACGCGTCTCGCGCTGGCGGCTTTGCTGCTCGAAAAACCGGATCTTCTGCTTCTCGACGAGCCGACCAACCATCTGGACATCGGTACGCTTAAGTGGCTGGAGCAATATTTGTCCGGCTACAAGGGGACGATCATGGTCGTTTCTCACGACCGATACTTTTTGGATCGGATCGCGAACCGCATTTTTGAGGTCGAAAATCATAAGGTTTATACCTATGAGGGAAACTATACCAGGTCACTTTCTCAAAAGGCGCTGCGCCGCGAAACACAGCAGCGTGCCTACGACAATCAGCAGCGGGAGATCGCCAGACAGGAAGAGATGATCCGCAAGATGAAACAGCATGGCACCGAGCATCTGGCCAAACGCGCGGCCTCCAGAGAAAAGCGTCTCGATATGCTCGAACGCGTCGAACGTCCGGAGGCACTCAAGGGCCGGATGAAAATCAGCTTTAAGCAGAATTTTCCGTCCGGCGAGGATGTGATTCTGGCACAGGAGCTTTCCAAGTCCTTCGGCTTTGGAGAGAACAAGCGCGAACTGTTTCACCATGTCAACATGGATATTAAACGCGGGGAACGCGTCTGTATTGTCGGGCCGAACGGCGTCGGCAAGACGACGCTTTTGCGGATTTTGATGGAGGAGCAGCAGCCGACGAGCGGACATCTCAAGCTCGGACACAATGTTGCCTTCGGGTATTACGATCAAGGGCAGCTTCTGCTCAATGAGTCCAATACGGTCCTGGAGGAACTGAAGGAATCCTACTGTTTATATACGGATACGGAAATGCGCTCGATTCTGGGTCGCTTCCTGTTTCGCGGAGATGAGGTATTCCTGCGGGTCGGCAGCTTGTCCGGCGGCGAGAAAGCAAGGCTCTCTCTGCTCAAGCTGATGCTCAGCGGCGCCAATACGCTGATTCTGGACGAACCGACCAACCATCTGGATATTGAGTCCAAGGAGGTCTTCGAGGACGCGCTGCTGGAATTTCCGGGGACGGCGATCATCGTATCCCATGACCGTTATTTCCTTCAAAAAATCCCGACGCGGATTTTGGAGCTGACGCATGACGGCTTCTGCGAATACCTCGGTAAGTACGACTATTATCTCGAAAAAAAAGAATCGCTCGGCTCCGGCAAGCAGTATCTGGCGGGTATGAGCGGTGAAAACGCCGCGCGCAAGGGCAGTGGGGACGCGCAGAGTACGGCGCCTTTGGACGCCACGCAGCAGCGGCTCTTGAACAAGCAGAAGGAAGCCGAAGAACGGCGGAGGCAGAGACAGTCGGAAAAGCTGGAGGCAGAGATTGAAAGGCTCGAAACGAAGATCGCGGAGATCGAAGCGCAAATGAACGATGAAAAGATCGCGGCGGACTACAACGC
The DNA here is from genome assembly GCA_900551415.1 of uncultured Eubacteriales bacterium. Lineage (GTDB taxonomy): Bacteria > Bacillota > Clostridia > Peptostreptococcales > Anaerovoracaceae > CAG-238. The sequence continues at coordinate 12,298 of URWB01000009.1, read as the reverse complement.
CATGCAGGCCCTAAGCAGCGAGCATGAAACGCTTTCTCAGGTCTTAGAAACGACCTTCGAAGCGTGGTCGGCATTGCAGGATGCGTAAATTTCACAAAAATAACAAGAAAATGGCGCAATTTACCCTTGCATTGACAGGGAAAACTTTATATAATGTTACGTAGCTTATGATATAGTTAAAATTATAACTGAAAAAATATGGAGGCTTAAGTATGATTTTTGATGAGATTAAGGATATTATTATAGACCAGCTGCAGGTGGATGAATCCGAAGTAACGATGGATACCAACCTGATGAAGGACCTCTCGGCGGACTCTTTGGACGCGGTAGAGATCATCATGGCCATTGAAGAGGAATATGGGATTGAGATTCCGGACGAGGACGCGGAAACCTTCCAGACTGTCGGCGATCTCGTAAGATATGTAGAAGAAAACAAATAGAGATCAGAGGGTAGGAGTACGGGATATGAAAGAAAAACAGATATCAAAAGCCGTCATCAAAAGACTGCCGAGATACCGGAGATATCTGCGCGAGTTGCAGAAAAAAGGAATCGAAAAGATTTCTTCCAAGGATCTGAGCAATCTGATCGGATATACGGCTTCGCAGATCAGACAGGATTTGAATAATTTTGGCGGTTTCGGACAGCAGGGCTATGGTTACAGCGTCAACTATCTGTATGAGGAAATCGGCAATATCCTGGGACTGAACAAGGAATATCAGCTCGTTGTCGTCGGCTACGGCAGACTGGGGCAGGCGATGGCCAGCTATATCTATAAGAATGAAAAGAATTTTCATATCAGAGGAATCTTTGACGTTAAGGAAATCATCCGTGACGTGGAGTTTGAGGACGCTGAGATTTTGACCTGCCGTTCGTTGGCAGGCTTCGTCAAGGAGCAGCACATCGATATTGCGGTCATCACGGTACCGGCCGAGAAAGCGCAGATTGTAGCGGACACTGTTTCGGATGCGGGCATCAAGGCGATTTGGAATTTTACCGCGGTGGATCTGGAACTGCCGGATGACGTGGCGGTGGAGAACGTACATGTCAGCGACAGCTTGCACGCGTTGACCTACTATATGCAGGATATGCGGCACGAGGACAAGGATTAGGGGACGAAGGCGCGCATGGCGCTCATGGACGAACGTCGCTTCGTAAGGTGCTTTTGTCGATATTCCGGAAATATCATTTTGCGATATTTCCTACATAAGAAAAAAGCAACCGGCCTGTTGACCGGTTGTTTTTTTACATCTTACGTATGCCGTATGTAGATTAGCCTTCTACCGGAGCGTCTACCGGACATGCGTCCGCGCAGGAACCGCAGTCGATGCACTTATCAGCGTCGATCACATAGATGTTGTCGCCTTCAGTGATAGCTTCTACAGGACATTCAGCTGCGCATGCGCCGCAAGCGATGCAAGCGTCTGTAATTTTATAAGCCATGTTCTTATCCTCCTATAAAAAAGATATATCTTTACGAGGACAATTATAGCAGACTGCGGTATAATAGTAAAGTACAAATCAAGTGAAATTCCGGTGAAAATTATGTTGATTCACGGGGAAAGTCCGAAGAAAGGGAAACGAAAACGAGATGCAAGTCTATACGCTGGTAGGAAAAAGCGGAAGCGGCAAGAGCTTTCATGCTATGGAATTATGCAAAAAGAATCACATTGAGGGCATTATCGACGACGGACTGTTTATCTATAAGAACAGCATTGTCGCGGGCGTTTCAGCCAAACGTTCGCAGACCAAGATCGGCGCGGTCAAGGTCGCGCTGTTTTTGGACGAGGAAGTCTGCGAGCAGGTCAAGGAGGCCATCGCCGAAAAGCAGCCGGAGAGCATTCTGGTACTCGGTACCAGCGTAGAGATGGTAGATAAAATCATATCCGCGCTGGGACTTCCGATGCCGGAGGCGGACAGCCCGCGCCGCATCCAAATCGAGGAGATCACGACAGAGGAAGAACGGGAAACCGCGCGGCAGCAGCGGGATAAACTCGGCAAGCATGTGATTCCGGCGCCGGCGCTGCAGCTCAAGCATAATTTCGCGGGATATTTCATGGATCCGCTGCGGCTGCTGCGCGGGAAGGATCAGGGCGCGGCCGCCGAGAGAACGGTCGTGCGGCCGACCTACAGCTATATGGGAGAATATTATGTGTCGGAGCATGTGATGGATGATATTGTACGCTGCGTGGCGGCTGCCATGCCGGCGATCGGCAGAGTCGTCTATGTCAGCCACGGCGCGCTGCCGGAGGCCTATGACCTTTTGGTAGTCATCCGTATGCGCGGCGGCTATCCGCTGTGGGAAACCGCGGGTGTGTTTCAGACCGCGGTCAAGGACGCGGTAGAGCTCATGACAGCGTTTAATGTCGTGCGCGTGGATGTGGAAGTACGGGATCTGGAGCACTAAGGAGGAGGCTGGCCAGCGCGCCTTGCTGCCGGACTTGTGCCTGATAGGTCGAAACGCTTTGCCGAAGCGCTTCACAAAAACTTCACAGATTTTCCTGAGAAAAACTGAAAAAACGTATTGACAATGAGACGAAGACTGCTATAATAAAATTATGTTAGCACTCATGGGTAAAGAGTGCTAAGAACATAGAGAGAATATGAGCATAGTCGCTCATCCCGAAACATAAAATTACAAAACGGAGGTAATCACAATGACAGGTATCAGACCATTAGGCGACAGAGTCGTCATCAAGAAGGCAGAGATGGAGGAAAAGACGCAGGGCGGACTGATCTTGACCAGTGCCGCGAAGGAGAAACCGCAAATGGCGGAAGTTGTGGCAGTCGGACCTGGAACCAAGGACGAACCGATGGAACTGAAGGTCGGCGATAAGGTCGTATTCAGCAAGTACGGCGGTGCCGAAATCAAATACCAGGGTGAAGAATACACGATCATGCACCAGAGCGAAATTCTGGCGGTCATTGAATAAGAGAGACGAAAGGGGAAATCAAAAATGGCAAAAGATATTTTTTATGGAGAAGACGCAAGACGTAAATTACAGGCAGGCGTGGATAAATTAGCAGATACCGTTAAGATCACATTAGGGCCGAAGGGCCGCAACGTGCTGATCAACAAGAGCTTCGGTTCTCCGCTGATCACGAACGACGGTGTGACCATCGCAAGAGAGATCGAGCTTGAGGACGCGACCGAGAATATGGGCGCGCAGGTTGTCAAGGAAGTCGCTTCCAAGACCAACGATGTTGCCGGTGACGGAACGACGACCGCGACGCTGCTCGCGCAGATCATCGTCAAGGAAGGTTTCAAAAACGTAGCGGCCGGCGCGAACCCGATGGAGCTCAAAAAAGGTATCCAGGGCGCGGTTGATGTCGCGGTTGAAGAGATCAGCAAGATCGCGAAACCGGTTGAAACGAAGGAATCCATCGCGCAGGTCGCGGCTGTATCCGCGGCAGATCCGCAGATCGGCGATTTGATCGCGGAAGCGATGGAAAAAGTCGGCAAGGACGGCGTCATCACAGTCGAAGAGTCTAAGAGCCTCGGCACGACCCTCGAAGTGGTAGAAGGTATGCAGTTCGACAGAGGATATTTATCCGCTTACATGGTTTCCGACACCGAAAAGATGGAAGCTGTGATGGAAAATCCGCTGATCTTGATTACAGATAAGAAGGTAACCAATATTCAGGATCTGGTTCCGCTGCTGGAACAGGTTATGAAGCAGGGCCGCAAACTCCTCATCATCGCGGAGGACGTGGAAGGCGAAGCACTGGCAACTCTGGTTGTCAATAAGCTGAGAGGCGTGCTGGATGTTGTCGCGGTCAAGGCTCCTGGCTACGGCGAAAGAAGAAAAGCGATGCTCGAGGATATCGCGATCCTGACCGGCGGTACGGTTATCGCAAGTGACCTCGGATACGAGCTCAAGGAAGTTACCCTGGATATGCTCGGCACAGCCGCGACCGTTAAGGTTGACAAAGAAAACACCGTCATCGTCGCAGGTGCGGGCGCGAAGGAGGATGTACAGGCGAGAATCGGCAGTCTGAAGACGCAGATTGAGGAATCCACCTCCGAATTCGACAAGGAAAAATTACAGGAAAGACTCGCGAAGCTGTCCGGCGGTGTCGCTGTCATCAAGGTTGGCGCCGCGACCGAAACCGAATTAAAGGAAAGAAAGCTGAGAATCGAGGACGCTCTGAACGCGACAAAGGCCGCGGTTGAAGAGGGTATCGTATCCGGAGGCGGTGTCGCTTTAGTCAACACCATTCCGGCAGTCAAGGCTTATGTAGAAACGCTGGCAGGCGACGTGAAGACCGGTGCTGCGATCATCGCGAGAGCGTTGGAGGAACCGGTACGCCAGATCGCGGAGAACGCGGGTCTGGAAGGCAGCGTGGTTGTCGCTGAAGTGAAGAGCAGCAGCGTAGGCGTTGGTCTGAACGCGGCGACCGAAGAATATGTCAACATGATCGAAGCAGGTATCGTCGATCCGGCGAAGGTAACCAGAAGCGCGCTGCAGAACGCGGCATCCGCTTCCGCGATGCTCCTGACCACCGAGGCCGGTATCGTAGATATCAAGGAACCGATGCCTCCGGTAGCGATGGGCGGCGGCGCAGGCGCTCCGGGCATGGGCGGCATGGGCATGATGTAAACCTAGACAAAAAGAGCTGCCGCTCCGCTTGATGGAATCCATCAACGGTGCGGCAGCCCTATATCTGTCATGCATGGCAGGCACTCCGAAAGGTGCTTTTGTCGTGATTCCGGAAATATCGCGCAGCGATATTTCCCTGTATAATCAAAGAGGCGCGAGAAGTCGCGCCTCTTTTGCTGTCCTTATTGTGTTTTGATCTTGACGAGAATCTTGTAGAAGGGCTTGAGAATCTTGTGAAGCTGGGCACCCTGCGCGCCGTAGGTCTTGTCCAACATGCTTTGCATGGTATTGTTCTTTTCCACTACGTTCTTGAGCATGAAATCCGACAAAGAGTCAGGGCAGTCCTCGATGGAGACAGGCGCGTGTGTCATAACTAACGCGAGGAAGTGCTCCATCTTCTCCTCCCTTGTCCAGTCAGCCGGCGGTACGGCAAACTTCTGCTTTTTCATTTGCAGATACAGGTTTCTGCCTTTTTTTTCTCCGAAAAAGTGCGTGAACGCGAGGTTGATGTAGTGCAGATTTTTTTTGCCGAGGCAGTTGATGATGACAGCGGCATCCTCCGACATGCTGTTTTCTTCGGAAGCCTTCGCCTCAACGGACTTGGAAGCTACGGCTAAGTTATTCGAGAGGGGAAGTCTCTTGACGTTCATCCCGCGCTCCTGCCAAAAGTGAACGACAGCGTCGAAACCGGTATCCTTCGAGACGATGACCATTTCCTTGGAGCAGTCAGCGTGAAGCTCGTAGCCCAGATAGGATACCAGCTGAAAGTCCAAGCCGTTGCTGCCTTCGTGACATTCCAAAAATTCCGGCTTGCCGGCGGCGTTCATCAGCTGAATCGCCTGCGCGTAGGCCATGCGTGGCGAATGCTTGGTGTAAAAGACAAGAACTCTGCAGGTAGTGGGATCCAACGTGTTCAAAAGCTCAATCCATGAATCCCCGACGTTTTCACTGTCAATATAATAAATTGTTTTGATATTCCATACACTCATTGTTTCTTTGTTCCTCCATATTGCAATCGATACCTTCAGTTGACAAAGGCACACACGGTTTGCAAAGACCTATTTGCTTCTGCACTTTGTTGTCTTCGCTCACCGTAGCACCACTACGCCTCGCTCATTCGCCTCGCGCAGAGGCAAATATTTTCTCTGCAAACTTCCTTGGAACCTGGCGGCTCGAAATTTCGGCGCAGGCAAGGCCGCAGGACGAAATCTTACTGGACGTAGGCCTGAGACGAGAAGGAAGCGTGCATTGAAATTTCAACCCGTCCAGGCGTGTGTGTTCTTGTTAACTGAAGGTATTATAGCCAAAATTCAAGAAAAAAGCAAGTCGGACCGCGCATGCGGAATAAATCCTGTTGATTTATGAGGGGTTCACAGTGGCGCGGCAATGAATTTGGTGGTATAATATACGCGTATTCGAATAATCTGAAACGTAAAAAATCATACAGGAGGATAGCATGACAGAATTACTGGCTCCGGCAGGAAATATGGAGGCACTGCGGGCAGCGGTCGCGAACGGCTGCGACGCGGTCTATTTAGGCATGCAAAGATTTGGCGCGCGCGCGTACTCGTGCAATTTTGATGAGGAAACGCTGCCGGAGGCGGTGCGTTACGCGCATCTGCGGGAAGTCAAGGTTTATGTAACGATGAATACCATCGTGTTCGAAAACGAACTCGCGGCAATGCGGGAGCAGCTCGCGTTTTTGAACGAAATCGGCGTGGACGGCGTGATCGTGCAGGACATCGCAGTGTTTGAGGAGATCGTCAGATGCTTTCCGGACATGGAGGCACATTGTTCAACGCAGATGGGCATCGATGACCTCGAAGGCACGCTGCTGTGGAAAGAACTTGGCGCGAAGCGTGTGGTGCTGGCGCGCGAGGTGGAAATCGAAAAGGCGAAGGCAATTCGGCGCGAGGCAAAAATTCCACTGGAAATCTTCGTGCATGGCGCGCTCTGCGTGTCCTATTCCGGCAACTGTCTGATGTCCGGACTGATCGGCTATCGCAGCGGCAACCGGGGCAGATGTGTCGGCTCCTGCCGCAAGCCCTATGAGCTGCTCGACAAGACGAGCGGGAAATCTCTGGGTGTCAGCTACCTGCTGTCCACCAAGGATCTGAATACCATCGACTACATGGAGGATCTGGCGGCGTTGGATTCTCTCAAGATTGAGGGGCGGATGAAGGAACCTGCCTATGTCGCCAACGTGACGGCGCGCTATCGAGCCGCGCTGGATGGACGGGCAAGGGAGGAAGATCGGGAGGCTCTCAAAAAAACCTTCAATCGAACTTTTACCAAGGGATACCTTTTTCACGAAGACCCCAGGGATTTGACCAATATCCAAAAACCGAACAATTTCGGCTATGAAATCGGCGTCATCAGCGGCTCACGTCAGGGGATGTACGAAATCCGCCTGCACGAACCTCTGCGGCAGAACGACATCATACGCGTTGACCATAATAACGAGGATGTCAACCTTTCGGTGGTCAAGCTTTATGACCGCGCCGGCAACCTCATCAACCGAGCTGATGAGGTCTGCTGCATCCGCGTGAAAGAAAAATTGTCGAAAGGTGATTTGGTTTACAAAACGAAGGATTATCAGTTTTACAAAGATTTAGAAAGAAACATGGAAGGCGAGTTTCGGCGGTTTCCGCTTCTTCTCAGGGTCTACGCTTATCCGGGCGCGCCATTGACCATCGACGCGGAGGGGCTGGGCGTCAGCTGCCTTTATGAGAGCGAGGAAATCCTCGAAGCTGCGGAGACGCAGCCGACGACGGGGGAACAAGTGCGGAAGCAGCTCGCCAAGCTGCATGACACTGTGTTCACGCTGCAAAGTCTGGAATTTGAGGAATGCGGAGCCTTCCTTCCGGTCAAGCTGCTCAATCAGGCACGCCGCGAAATCGTAAATAGACTATATGAAGAAAAGCTGCGCGCGAAGCCGCGCCGCGTGGCAGTGCGGGAGACTGCGGTGCAGACAGAGGAAACAGGGATCCGGAACGCAGCCGCGGCAGATACGCAGACGGCGGAGGCGGTATGCCCGAAGGAGAACCTTTGCATCGACGCGGGAGCGGCGGAGGCGGCAGCCCTGCGCGAGAGAGCAGCAGCCGCAGCAAAAGCGCCGGACGACGGGATGGGCGCGGCAGCGCAGAGGCCGTATCTGACCGCTTCGGTTCTCAACCGCGCGCAGGAGGAGGCTTGCCTGCGCGCCGGAATCCGTGAGATCTATTTTAAGAACATCGTGCGGCGTAATCAGGTCTGTTACGCGCCGCGGGAGGGGAAGCTGCTGATTGGCGGTTACGGCGGCTTACATTATTACAGAGACACAAATCCATTTGTGACCGATTATTCCTTTCATGTGGTCAACTCGGCCGCTTGCCGCAAACTGCAGGAACTGGGGGCGGCGCGCGTCACGCTGTCTTATGAACTGAACAAGAAGCAGATCTCGGAGCTGATCGCTGCATACGAGACAAATTACGGCGCGCGCCCTTCCTTAGAGATGATTGTTTACGGCCGCGCGCCACTGCTCTTCACGAAATACTGCCCGCTCAAAAAAATGGAACAGTGCGGACGCTGCAAGCAGCATCAGTACGAATTGCGGGACGAATACGGCAGCTTCCCGATTCTTTCTCACGAGGACTGCACGACGACAATCCTTAACGGCAAATTCCTCAATCTCTTGGACGAGATGCCGTCCATTGAGGGCGTCGAAGCCTTTCGCCTTGCCTTTACGACGGAAACGCCTGAGGAAGTATCCCGCGTGATTTTGGCGGCGCGGCGAAAACTCGACGGCAGAGAGCAGGCATCCTTGTTCCGCAAGGATACGGATACGCGCGGACATTATAACAAGGAGATCATTTAGTCCGCGTACCTTCGATTGAAACGCTTTTGACAGCCGAAGGGGATATTGACAGAATAAAGAATCGACAGAACACAGAGAGGAACCGAAACATGATACAGGTCGAAAATCTATCCTACGGGTTTCCCGACAAAGAATTATATCACGACATTTCATTTCGCCTTGAGGCGGGGCGGCACTGCGCGCTGATCGGCAGCAACGGCAGCGGCAAGTCCACCCTTGTCGATATGCTGATGCGGCCGGATCAATATTGGTTTGACGGCAGAATCACGCGCGATGAAAACTGTCGTGTCGGCTATGCCGGCCAGTTCAGCGCGCGCGACAAGGCGCGGGACTGTACGGTGTTTGACTATTTGGCGGAGCGCTTTACCGGCATTGCCGCGGAGATTGCCGAAACCTGTGACGCGATGGCGGAGCCGCACCTTGACGAAGCAGGAATGACGCGGCTTTTTGCGCGGTACCAAACGCTGCTCGACCAAAGCGAGGCTATGGACGCGGAGCATTACGAAAGCACGATTTACAGACAGCTTCATACAGCCGGCATGCGCGAACTGGCGGAAACGAAGCTTTCGGAGATCAGCGGCGGGGAATACAAGCTGCTGCAGATCATGCGGGAAATGCTGCTCGCGCCGAATCTTCTGGTGCTGGACGAACCGGATGCTTTTTTGGACTTCGCGAATCTGAACGGACTTTGCGGCCTGATAAACGCCTATCGGGGAACCTTGCTGGCAGTGACGCATAACCGTTATCTGCTGCATCACTGCTTTGATAAGGTGCTTCATCTGGAAAACCGCGCTTTGCAGGAATTTGACGGCAGCTATGGAGCCTATCGCTGCGCGATGCTGCGTGAAAAGCTTACACAGCGTCTGCGGCATATCGAGGAGCAGGAGGAAATCGCCAGAACTGAGGAGATGGTGGAGCTTTTGCGTAAGCGCGCGACTCTGATGGTCAATCCGACGATCGGACAAGCGGTCAATGCCAAGCAGTCACAGCTTGACAGACTGCGCGTGCGGCAGATTCAGGCGCCGTTCATCGAGGTACGCGAGCCGCGGATTACGCTGCCGGAGGTGAACAAAAACGAAGCGGCGAGCGGCGGCTTGCCAGCGCGTGAGCCTGCATCGAAGAGGCATGGCGAAGCGCCGCGCGAGGAGACGCCCGCGCAGGAACCGCGCGTGCTGCTGCAGGTGCGCGATTATGAGATCAAATTCGACGAACATCTGCTGCGTGATGTGAATTTTACGATTCGAGAGGGTGAGAAGGTCGCTTTGATCGGCCCCAACGGTACGGGCAAGACGACCCTGCTGCGCGATATCATCCGGCAGGAAAATCCGGCCATCCGGATCGACGCAGATACGCGCTTCGCATGGCTTTCACAGCTTGAGAACGACGCGGAGCAGGAAGAACGAACCGTGCGGGAACTGCTCATGCAGGCCGGCCTGCAAACGCCGCGCGAGATGCGTGCCTGTATGGAGGATTACGCGCTCGCAGAGAGCGCGTTAGAACAAAAGGCCGCGCGGCTTTCGGGTGGAGAGCGGAATCTGCTGCAGCTTTTGCTGCTTTCACGCAGCGACGCGGAGCTTTTGCTGCTTGACGAGCCGACCAGCCATTTGGATCTCTATGCGCAGGCGGCGCTGGAACGGGCCATCGCGGAGTACCGCGGGACGATTCTGATGGTGACACACGATTTTTATCTGGCAGCAAGCTGCGCGGATTACATTTTGCTGATCGAGGATAACAGCATTCGCAGAATCCGCGGCAGGAACTTCCGTAAGCTGGTGTACGACAGGTACTTCGACGCGGCCTATCTGGAAACCGACCGCAAAAAACAGGAACTGGAAGCGGCGATAGAGGCAGCTCTGCAGCGTGACGATCTGACGGAGGCGGACAAGCTCTGCGCGCGTCTGGAGAGCCTGCAGGATAAAACAAAAGCAGGAGTTTCGGGCGACCGCGGGCATTGAGAGCGGAATGCGCGATTCTAAAAGACGGAGGAAAAAGAAGCATATATGGAAATCAAATCAGAGGCGAGGCTGACTACCTTTGAGGCCATCAGTATGATTGTAGGCAACAGCATCGGCACCGGCATCATCGCGGTGCCCTATCTGGCAACCCGAAACAGCATGTTGGATGTAGTCTGGATGGTGGGGCTGGCCTACATCATCAACGTGATTCTGCACCTGATTATCGCGGAATTATCCTATAACAACGGCGGCGCGCAGCTGGTCAAGAGTTTTGAAGGGGAACTGTTTCATGGTACGATGAAAAAAGTCTTCAGCTGGTTTGTCTTTGTCGTGTATGGGCTGGCGATCATGGTCGGTGTCAGCGGCAACATCAACGGCGGCGCGCAGATCTTTGTCAACTGGTTTGACCTGCCGCTGCCCGCGGCACAGGTACTGTACTATCTGCTCGCAGGAAGTGTGGTGTTCATGGGAATGAAAGCCGTCGGCATCGCGCAAAAATACGCGGTCGCGCTGCTGATGGGCATTGTTGCGGTCATGACGATCGCGACCCTTCTGCGGCCTTTGAACGCCCTTTACGCGGCGCCGTTTCACCTGAACAATCTGCTGGCGCTTTACAGCATGATCGTATTCGCGACCTCCGCGAATCAAGCGGTCATTCAAGTTGTCAAAGGACTCGCGGGAAATGCAAAAAAAATCCGCAGTACAATTTTTATCGGCTTCGGACTTTCTTCCCTGTTTGTCCTGGTGGTGACGATGAGCGTCCTTTTGGGGACAAAGACGGACATCAATAAGGAACTGGCCTATATGCAGCTTGGCGAAAGCCTTGGCAGCTGGGCTGTGATCCTGGCCGGCATATTTTCCTTATTCGCGCTTCTGACGACTTTTTGGTCCAATACGCTGGCGCTGCGCGATGTGGTGCATGAGCAAATCGGTATCGGCAACCGCTTCAGCTGGCTTTTGGCGACGATTCCGTGCGTACTGTTCGCGGTCTTCGGTGTCAGCAGTTTCATCGTTTTGACACGCGTTATGAGCGGCGTTGTGGTGCTGGTGAGCATTATGCTGGTGCTGACCTATGGAAAATCGCGCCGTAAGGCAGGCACAAGCCCCATCTGCGGCATGATCGGAACGGTGCCGTTTCAAGTGCTCATGGTCCTATCGACGATCGTTTCCGCGGTGGGCGCGCTGCTACCGCTGAAGTAGAGGGACGCCCGATTGCTTGTCAAACACTGCGTCGAGCATCATGAAAACAGCCCATGTTTTCGCGGAAGAAAAGACGCCCGGAACGCTCGGATGTCGTGATTTTATGTAGACGAGAGGTATCAGTATGTATCAAGCAGACAGACTCACGCGGCCGGACAAGGAAACTTTCCGCCTGTGCATTGAGAAAGAAAAAGATTTTCGTATCCTGCAGCTGACCGATCTGCACCTCGGTTTTGGCCCGCTTTCCCGCAAAAAAGATGCGCTGGCGATGGAGGCCGTCCGAAAGACCGTGCAAAAAGCCGAACCGGAGCTGATTGTCATTACCGGAGACGCGATTTTTCCGTTTCTGCCCAAGACCGGAACGCGCGATAACCGCCGGCAGGCCATCCGCTTTACGGAATTCATGGACAGCTTCGCGATCCCTTATACCATGGTGTTCGGCAATCACGACTGCGAGATGGGCGCGACCTGCAAAAAAGAGGAGCTCGCGGCGATTTACGAACAGGGACGCTACGCGATTTTTACGGCCGGACGGGAAGAACTGACGGGTGTAGGTAATTTTTTGATTGAGCTGACGGACGCGGCGGGACAGACATATGAGACAGCGATCACTGAGGTGGGCTTCCGCCGCTTCGAGATGAAGGATAAGCTCATGCTGCTCAACGGCAAGCGCATTGTGTTCCATGGC
>URWB01000008.1 GCA_900551415.1 uncultured Eubacteriales bacterium | reverse complement strand
GATCTGCAAAGCGCGCGTTATTACAAAACCTCGCAGGCAAGCGCGTCCGCGAGGTTTTGTCGTATTTTTTGACCTGGTTTGTTTTTGATGCCGCGTCAGGAGCTCGCGATTAACTCACGCGCGCTTTGCAGCGTGGTTTCGGTGATGGTACTGCCACCGAGCAGGCGCGCGATTTCGCGCACCTTCGCGTTCTCATCAAGCTCTTCGACAGAAGTAAAGGTCGCTTCACTATCGCTATGCTTAAAAATGCGGTAGCTGTGCGCGCCGCAGGCCGCGATCTGCGGCAGATGCGTAATACAGATAATTTGATGTGCCTGCGCAATCTCCTTGAGCTTTTGTCCGACAATACTGGCGGTGATACCGCTGATGCCGTTGTCGATTTCATCGAAGATCAGAGTCGGTGTACGGTCATAGGCACTGATGATGTTTTTGAGCGCCAGCATCATACGGGACATTTCTCCGCCGGAGGCTATTTTTGCAAGCGGTTTGAGAGGCTGCCCCTTGTTTGTGGAAACCAAAATTTCGACGCGATCGGCGCCGTTTTCACATGGGGTTTGCAGCGGTTCGACCGCGATGACAAGCTTCGCGTCCGCAAAGTTTAAGCCCACGAGTTCTGCTTCCATTTTTTTGGCCAGCTCTGCGGCTGTTTGAGAGCGAAGCTCGGTCAATGCCCGGCACGCCGCGTCAAGCTGCTGCTTCGCCTGCAAAAGTTCCTGCTCGAGCGTTTTCTTTTGTTCGTCGAAATTCTCAATCAGATGAAGCTCCGCGGCAATTTTGTCGCGGTAGGCAAGCACCTCTTCCAAGGTATCTCCGTATTTCTTTTTGAGATTGTCCAGCGTATCCAGGCGCGCAATCGCTGTGTCCAATTCCACAGGGGAGAATACTGTTTCATCCCGCAAGCTGCCCAAGTTGTGTCCTAAATCCTGCAGACGATAAAAAATATCTGAAAACTCCTGCGCGGTGGCTTCCAGTTCCTTGGAATAAGCGGAAATTTCCTCCAAGGCGTGCAATCCGACGCCCAACCCGTCCATAACGGAGGGGGCAGCGTCAAAAAGCGTGGCATAGGCACGCTCAATGCCTTCGTAGATTTTTTCACTGTTCTGTAAAATTGATATTTTGTCCGCCAGCGTTTCATCTTCACCGGAAACCGGCGCTGCCTTATCGATTTCAGCAATTTCAAAACGATAAAAATCTTTTTTTCGCGCGTTCTCCTTCTCCAAGGCAAGCAGGGCAGCAAGCGCTCGTTTCTTTTCTGTGAAAACCTGAAAAAGATGAGCAACTTCCGCCTTCGCAGGCGCGAAGGTTTCGCTGCGGTAGGAATCGAGCAGCGTGATATGGCAGTCCGGATCCAGCAGGGATTGGTTATCGTATTGCCCATGGATGTCCGCGAGGCGGCTGCAGACCTGATTAAGCTGCGCCAAGGTAACCAACTCACCGTTAAGTTTGCAGAGATTTTTGCCGGAAGCGGAGACTTCTCTGGTGATAAGGATTTCTTCTCCATTCAGTTCACCAAGCAGCTGAACGACAGCTTTGTTGCAGCCCGTTCGAATACAGGAGGAATCCGCGCGGCTGCCGAGCGCGAGGCTGACGGCTTCAATCAGGATAGATTTGCCGCTTCCGGTTTCTCCGGTTACGATGTTGAGACCGTCGTGAAAATCGACCTCCGCATGCTCTATAATCGCAAAATTTTTAATACTGATATGATGAATCATCTTTGCCTCTCGCAAGGAGCATTTCATTGAATGCGTCCATAATTTCACTGACATTAGCAGGATCATCCGCAACCAAAAGGAAGGTATTGTCACCTGCGATAGAACCGATAATATGCGGGAACCTTGAGGTATCGACCGCTTCCGCTGCCGCCGGCGCACAGCCGGAAAGGGTTTTGACCACGATCAAATTGCCGGAACTGGCGACCGAAGTGATGGTTTCTCTAAAAATCTTGATGAAACGGTCGGAGACAGGCAGATCGACGGATTTATGCACCGCATATTTATATTTACCGCTCGGGGAAAGCGTCTTGACCAACTGAAGCTCCTTGATATCTCTGGATATTGTGGCCTGTGTCACTTCAAAGCCGCATTCCTTCAAAAGAGCCGCCAGCTTTTCCTGTGTATCGATTTCGTTGTTTTCAATCAACTCAATAATCTTATTCTGTCTGGAATATCGCATGAGAACCTCCCGTCCGATGCTGTGTGCATACTTTCGCATAATTATAAATTCTACCCCGATTTTAGCACAGAAAGCGCTTTGTTTCAAGCTGTTTTCCGTAACAAAATGTGTGGACAAACAGACGTTCGCATGCTATAATAATATTGTTACGGTGAGCGCGAACAGACCGCAAAAACAGAACCTACGCGCGATTGGAATCTTCAAATGAAACTGCCGCGCACAAGCGGATGCAGACGATGAGAAGTTTACGTAAGACAAGGATGAAAGGAGAGTCACAACTTGCGAATTTTGGGTATAGATCCCGGCTACGCCATTCTTGGCTACGGGGTTTTAGATATGAAAGGGAACAAGTTCGAGGTCATCGCCTATGGCTCGATCCTGACAGACAACAGCATGGAGATGCCGCAGAGATTGAAGCTTTTGTATGATGAGCTCTCGGAGATCATCCGCAGATATCAGCCGGAAGAGGCTTCCATCGAGGAACTGTTTTTTAACAATAACGCCAAAACCGCGATTCTAGTTGGTGAAGCACGTGGCGTCGCGGTACTCGCCTGCGCACAGGCGGGACTTGCTATCAGCGAGTATACGCCGCTGCAGATCAAACAGGCGCTGGTTGGCTACGGCAGAGCGGACAAGAAACAGATGCAGGCGATGGTTAAGGCAATCCTCAATCTGGAAGCTGTGCCGAAACCGGATGATACCGCCGACGCGCTGGCAGCAGCCATCTGTCACGGACACGCAGGCGGCCATAAGCGCCCCTTTCGCATTCGCAGCGGGATTTAAGCCTTGCGCAGCCAGCCCAAAAGAGGTACAATGATCTTGGCACTGCGATACCGAGTCGAAGACGAGAGTAGAGCAGATGCAAGTCAGGTGTCCGAGGGAATGGTTCTGTTCCATGAAAACGAGAGCAAACGAAGTTTGAATGGCAAAACAGACCTTCTGCTTTTGTTCCCCAGCTTCAGCTGGCTAGGAACAAGTCGTAGCAGGCGATTTGCAGCCCTAGCCCGCTGAGTGGCGAGCCGTAAGGCGAAGACAGAAGCGAGGCAGGCCTCACGCCAAGAAGCGCAGTGCTTTAGCACGTGGCGCTTTAAGGGCCGAGCAGGATGCGAGAGCAGAGCCGTATCGCGTCCGGACCAATGATAAGAATCTTTGTGCCGCGGCACAGACCGCGGCAGAATGGAGTTTGTATGATAAAATATATCCGCGGCACCTACGCGATGACGTTCGAATCAGGCATTGTGGTGGAGACAGCTTCCGGCATCGGCTTCGCGGTCCATGTACCCGCCGGCTCCCCGTTGTATCGTTCGCGGGAAGGCGAGGAAGTGATGGTTTATACCCTGATGATCGTCAAGGAGGATGACATCAGTCTGTACGGCTTTCACAACAAAGAAAGTCTGGAGCTGTTTCGCATGTTGATTACTGTAAACGGCGTCGGCGCGAAAGCGGCGATGTCGATGATGGGTTCCATGTCCGCGGACACACTGCGGCGCGCGATTCTCTTTGAAGATGTGAAGGAAATCAGCAAAGCCAACGGCGTAGGGAAAAAAACCGCGGAGAGATTGATTCTCGAATTAAAGGATAAATTGGGCAAGCTGGAAGTTTCAGAAAACCGCGCGGATGGATTTGGCAATGAGGCAGTATCCGCAGCGGCCGAGGGCATGCCGGACAGCAGGACAGAGGCCATCAACGCGCTGATTGCGCTCGGCTACACCAAAGCAGAAGCTTTCGCGGCGGTCGCAAAGGTTGCGGAAGAAGACCTTTCCTGCGAAGCCTATATCAAAAAGGCCTTAAAAAACCTGTTCTGAGGACGCGCGGCAGGAGCACTTTCGTGCGGCGCTGATAACAGAAGAAACGAGGGAAACCGGATATGGAGAATGAAAGAATCACGTCTGCGGGAGCAAATCCCGGTGAGTCCAGACAAGAAGCGAGCCTGCGGCCGCAGCATTTGGATGAGTACATCGGGCAGCAGGGTGTCAAAGAGAATTTAAAAATATTTATACAGGCAGCCAAGCTCAGACATGAACCGCTCGATCATGTCTTATTTTACGGTCCGCCGGGACTCGGCAAGACGACGTTGGCCGGCATCATTGCTAACGAGTTGGATGTGGATATCAAGATCACGTCAGGCCCGGCTATCGAACGCGCTGGCGATCTGGCGGCGATTCTCACCAATTTGAATGAGAACGACGTGCTTTTTATTGACGAGATTCATCGCCTGAATCGTTCCGTAGAGGAAGTTCTGTACTCTGCTATGGAGGATTACGCCTTGGATATTATCATCGGCAAAGGACCTTCAGCCAGATCGATCCGTCTTGACCTGGCGAAATTCACGCTAATCGGCGCGACGACCAGAGCCGGAAGCCTGTCCGCGCCGCTCAGGGACCGATTCGGTGTTATCAGCAAATTCGAACTTTATACAACCGAGGAACTAAAGCAGATCATACGCAGGACGGCATCGATCCTGCATGTCGATATTGACGATGCATCGCTGACGGAAATGGCGAAACGCTCTCGCGGTACGCCGCGTGTAGCAAATCGTATGCTGAAACGCATCCGGGACTTTTCACAGGTCAAGGGTGACGGCAGTATTAACATTGACATTACCCAAGAGGGCCTTGCGGCGTTGGGAGTGGACGGGCTTGGGCTCGAACGGCTCGACAGAGAAATTTTGAGCGCGATCATCGAGCGTTTCAACGGTGGGCCGGTAGGTATTGATACGATCGCGGCTTCCATCGGAGAGGAACGTGTAACGATTGAGGACGTGTACGAGCCGTATTTGATTCAATCGGGCTTATTGTATCGCACGCAAAAAGGACGCATGGTTTCACAGGCAGGCTATCACCATTTAGGCTTACCTTATGGAGATGAGGATAAAAACGCGGAGAACGACGCGACTGACTGAGCCCGACTGACAGACAAAGAGGCAGATCTTTCGTCCGAATGATCGGAGAGCCTCAAAGATGCAGGGCGTTTTGCCGCGCTGTTGAGATAAAAATAATAGAAGATATAGGGAAAAACAACATGCATATCAATGATTTTGACTATGAATTACCACAGGAACTGATCGCGCAGACTCCGGCGCAAAAAAGAGATTGCTCGCGGCTGATGGTCGTTGACAGAAAAACCGGAGAGGTGGCGCATAAACATTTTTATGATATCATCGACGAGTTGAAACCGACGGATTGCCTGGTACTCAACAACTCAAAAGTGCTTCCAGCAAGGCTTTACGGTACTAAGGAAGGCACCGGCGCGAAGGTAGAATTCCTGCTGATCAAGCGTATCGAAGGGGATGTCTGGGAGACGATGGTTAGACCGGGCAAACGGCTGAAACCGGGAGATGCAGTGACATTTTCGGATGAGAAGCTTTTTCGCGCGGTCGTGCAGGATTACGGCGAAGATGGAACGCGCATCGTAAAATTCGAGTATGAGGGTATTTTTTTGGAACGTCTGGAGGAACTCGGGCAGATGCCGCTTCCGCCGTACATCGAAAGAGAAAATAACCTTGAGGATAAAGATCGCTATCAGACTGTCTATGCGAAAAACGAGGGTTCGGTCGCGGCGCCGACAGCAGGGCTTCATTTCACGCCGGAGCTTTTGGAAAAGGCGAAGGCTAAGGGCGTGAAGCTGGCTTATGTGACGCTGCATGTCGGTATCGGAACCTTTCGTCCGGTCAAAGCAGAGCAGATTGAAGATCATCACATGCATTTTGAAGAATACTTCGTCGACGAGGAAACCGCGCGGACGATCAATGAAACCATTTTGTCCGGAGGCCGCATCGTTTCCGTCGGCACAACTTCAACCAGAACGGTAGAGAGTGCGGCACAGTATGATGAGGCAAGCGGTAGGTATCTGGTGCAGGCAGGGCATGGATCAACAGGAATCTTTATCTATCCCGGATACCAATTTAAGATTATCAACGCGTTGATTACGAACTTCCATTTGCCAAAGTCCACGCTATTGATGCTGATTTCGGCATTGTATAACAGAGAGGATATCCTGCGCGTGTACCGGATCGCGGTCAAAGAAAAATACCGTTTCTTTAGCTATGGCGACGCGATGTTTATCAAATGATACCTTCGGCTGACAAACGTGTCCGTGACAGCATGGATTGCTAGTTTCACGCATGATGCTCCGCAAGGTGCTTTTGTCGTGATTCTGCAAATATTGCTGCGTGATATTTCCTACATAAAAATAAAGAGACACCGTACGAGTAAGTTTGTATGGTGTCTCTTTTTTGCCGCGCGCAGTGTCCTGTGGCAGGGATGCGCGTTTATTCATTCACCTTTATTCTTCTTCATCAACAGCCGGATCGTCGTCTTCGCCGGGTTCCGGCAGCGGTTGATTCGGGTCATAGTTCGGATCGTCAGGGTCATCGACAATACCGGGATCCGGCGGCAGCTCCGGTTCTTCGACAATGGTCACGTCTTTTTTCGGATTTGCAGGATAAACCTCCGGATTTGGATTGTGCAGATGACAGTAGTAATGCGGAAGCTCATTGGAGTAGTCGCGTACTTTTTTGTTTGGAATGTACGGGCGCATGATACCGGTTTCAGAATGAGTGCTGCCGCAGGACGGTGTTGCCAATTCGCCGGATTCATCACAGATAGCCACCGTTTGTTTCAGCGTACCGCCTTCTTTTGGCTGCGTACCGCTGGTAAAATACTCCGTACGCGTCGCGGAGCCGCCTTCCACTGCCAGCATGCCGCTCTTGGTATCGATGGTCGCGCTGACTACATTGCTTGGTCGTTTGGAGTAGGTGCCGCCTTTCGCGCCGTCAATTTGTCCGATAATCTTGCCCCAGAGTGTCGCGGCCTTCGGTGACATCGAGGAAAGCTTGATATTGACGTCAGTGCCGATCCAGATAGAAGCGGAGTAGTTCGCTGTAAATCCATCGAACCAGATGTCATAGCTGTCAGAGGTTGTACCGGTTTTACCGCCGACATTGGCGCCGGATACTCTCGCGTAGGAGCCGATACCCTCGGAAACGACAGTCTGCAGCACGTTGCGCATGATCCAGGCAACGCCGGCGTCCAAAACATCGCTTTCGGTGGTGGTCGGTTCAAGAATGATATCTCCGGCTTTATTCGTTACCTTAGTATAGCAGGTGGAACTCTTCAGCTTACCGTCATTGACAAAGACCGAATAAGCGCTTGCCATTTCCAGTGTTGAAACACCCTTGGTCAGACCGCCCATGCCGAGTGCGGCGAGGTTCAGATCGTTGCTGTCACCCTCCTTTACCAAGGTGGTAAGACCAAATTTTTGAGCAATGTCAAAGGCATAGTCTACGCCGACCTGTGACAGGATCTTGACCGCGCAGACGTTGACAGACTGTTGCAGAGCGGTACGGAAGGTATACAGGCCGCGGTAGGAACGATAGGAGTTCACCGGCCAAAACTTACCGTTGATCTTTGTCGGTTCATCATCGACGATGGAAGCGGTAGTGATATAGTCGCCCCAAAGGTGCGTGCCTTGTCTGTCAAAACCGTTGTCTACAAGCGGGAAGGTTTCTCCTGCGGCTTCCAGCTCAAAGCTGCGCTGCAGGGCAGGGGCATAGACCGCTACCGGTTTGATGGAGGAACCCGGCTGTCTGCTCGCGGTGGCACGGTTAAACAGCATTCTGCCGACCGTTTTGCGGCCGCCGATCATCGCCTTGATGGCGCCGGTCTTGTTGTCTACAATGGTCATCGCGGACTGCGGCTGGATGACTTTTTGACGCAGAGAATATTCCTTGGTCGAAAGTTTTTTGCCGTCTTTTTCGAAGAAGTCCGGATAATCAGTAAAGAACTGCGCGGAAATGATGAGGTTATTATCCTTGTCTCTACTCTTATATGGCTGCGGAATATTGATGTAGCCGCCCGGGATGGAGTAGAACTTTCCGTTGTCGATGGAGTACATGCTCTTCATTTCGATGCTGTAATCGGTCTGTCCGGCGACTGTGGTATTGTAGATCGCTAAGCGTTTCCCTGCAAAAATCGTCAGCGAGCCATCATCGTTCCACTGATATTCACTGGATTTAAGCTTGAAGGTGCCATCGCTTTCGATATAGTTGCTGTAGGCATAGAGGAGGGTGCCTCCTGTTTTG
Organism: uncultured Eubacteriales bacterium; assembly: GCA_900551415.1. Classification (GTDB taxonomy): domain Bacteria; phylum Bacillota; class Clostridia; order Peptostreptococcales; family Anaerovoracaceae; genus CAG-238. The sequence continues at coordinate 23,108 of URWB01000008.1, read as the reverse complement.
CTTCTGATATTTCCCTTAGAGTCTTTGGAATATCCAATCGGCTGTGGGAAATTATCATCGTTTTTGTATTCTTTTTCGATAACGGACTGCGCTTGCGAATCCATGGTCGTGTAAATCTGAAGTCCGCCGTTGTAAACCATGCTTTGGGCTTTTTGATAGTCATAGCCGAGCTGTTCCTGCAGATCTTTGATTACCTGTGTGATAACATAGTCCGCGAAATAGTTGGAAACGTCGTTGAGCGCGTCAATGTTCGGATTGACAACATCCTTGATTTCGGTTTTTACAGCTTCCTCATACGCTTCCTGCGAGATATAGCCCTGCTCAAGCATGAGTTTCAAACAAATTTTGATTCTGCTCGCGGCCGCGTCGTTCCAGACGTAGGCATAGTCCCCGTTCTTTTTGATCAGCTTGTCGGTATCCTCTGTGACAGAATCAGCGGACACCTGTTTGACCAAGGCGTAGGTGGTCGGAAGCTGCGGCATCGCGGCAAGCGCGGCAGCCTCAAAGAGCGTTACATCTTGAATATCCTTCGAAAAATAAGCCTGCGCGGCGGTCTGGACGCCGTAACCAGAACCGAAATTGACGGTATTCAGATAAGCTTCCAGAATCTCGGATTTGCTGAGGTTCTTTTCGAGAATGACCGCGTAATAGGCCTCTGTGATCTTACGAGAAAGGGAACGCTCCTGCATTTTATCCGTCAAATAGAGGTTTCTGGCCAATTGCTGTGTGATGGTACTGGTGCCGCTGATGGAGCCGCCGCCCAGTACCGCGTCTTTGATCGCGCCGAAGATACGGATAATGTTGAAGCCGTGATGGGTTTCGAAGGTTTTATCCTCCAGCGCGATGAAGGCATGTTGTACATCCTTTGGAATCTGGTTAATCTCAACAATCGTTCGATTTTGATCCGCGAAGACGTTGTCGATGATTTCCCCCTTGTCATCATAGAGCACGGAGCTTTGCGAAAGCAGACTGTAGATGTTGCCCGTTTCAATTTTAGGCGCTTTGATGATAATCACGCCGACGTAAGTCATGCCGAGCAGCGCGACTGCCAAAATTACGCATACGACAAACTTCAAGAATTGCTTCTTGTTGAGTTTGTGTTTTTTCTTTTTGTGATGTTTTTGACTGCCGTTGTCAGGCGAGGCTTCCGTCTGCGCGTTTTGTGCGCGGCTCGCGTGTTCTCGCTGCGCGCGATGGGGCGTATGCTCCGCTTTTTGTTCCGCGGCTTCTCGCTCCATACGTCTTGCGCGTCTGCTGTGAACGACCTGATCTGTGTTCGGATCCCTGTTCTCCGGCTTGTCCGAATAATCGGAATCTTTGTAATAACTCAAACAATTCACCCCTTTTCTTAGAATCTATGATATAAAAAATATCACTGCGCGGCACACGAAGCCTCACGCCCCGCATGTCTGCGTCCCGTAAAATGTTCGCGTTTACATATAAAACTACAATCTAAAGTATAGCATATCTTGCGCGGAAAGCCAAATACTTTCCAATTCCTATCAAAAATCTTTTTGAGCTGACTATGAAAAAAATACAAAATTGTACAAAATTGTTTTCCAAAACGCGGAAAAGTATGGTAAGATGTGTAATAAGGAGGAAAAAATGATAAAAGATTTGCCAGTCAGAAGAAAACTGTTTTATTTCACGCTGTGTCTGCTGATTCTGCTGTATTTCATGGAATTCGCGGGGGTTTCTCTGAAATCGCGGCCGGATGCCGACCTGACAACTGGTACGCATCGCTATACAGCCATCGTCAAGCAGGTGCGCGAGAAGGACGCGGAGTGCTATACCCTGCGCGTGCGCCATTACACCACCGATGCAAGAGGCAATGTCATCAAATCCAACCCTTAAGGATTCACCGGATGCCCTCCTGACATACTATCAAGAAGTGAAACAGCCCTGGAAGCTGCAGCGAAGCAGGATTACTTTCAGCGCGGCACTGGGCCTGCCGCAGCCGGCCGGCAATCCTCACTGCTTCGATTACGCGGATTACCTCAAAAGCTGCGATATCAGACTCATCGGCACCCTTACTTCCTTTCAGCTTGCGGAGACCGAAGAAAATTCGTTTGCGTCACAGCTTTGGCGGCGATATGAACGATTTCTCATACGGCAGAAGTTCCTGTTCGCCGAAAATCTGAAGCCGGAGAGCAAGGGCCTTTTGATGGGCGTGCTGTTCGGCGAGACTGCTTATCTTGATGAAGATGCTATCCAGCAGTTTCGCGACAACGGAACGGCGCATATTCTGGCTGTCAGCGGTCTGCATGTCGGCATTTTGTATGGCTTGTATCAGCGATTGACGAGAAACCGGACAAGCGCTCCCTGTCTCGCGCTTTTGGGCTTGTTTTTGTTTTCGTACGGGACATTGTCTGCGTGGAGTCCCTCAACGGTGCGGGCTGTGCTGATGATTGTCATGAGCGTTGCAGGCAGGCTGCTGGATCTGCGCTATGATATGCTGACGGCGCTGAGCGCGGTGTGTCTGCTGCTGATCCTGGATAATCCCGATGTAATCCTTGGAACCGCGTTTCAAATGTCCTTTTTGGCGATCTGTTCAATTGCTTTTTTTGAAAAGATTTTGCCGAAGCAGCTTCCGGACAGCCTCGCCTCGGCCCTGGCAGTCAACTTGGGATTGATTTTGTATCAAGCTTATCAATTTCATACTGTTTCACTTGTCAGTCTGGTCGCGAATATCCCGGTGATTTATCTGACCGGATATTTCGTGCCGCTCGCGATGCTTTGTTTCCTGTTTTTTGGCATCGGCGGGGTGCTGTATGAAGCCAGCGCACCGTTTCTGGATGCGATGGCGCGCCTGTTGCTGACGGTCAATGCAGGGTTTGGACTGGGTGGGGCGGCGGCAGTGGATGTGGTGCGGCCGCCGCTGTGGCTGACGATATTTCTCTTGGGAGGGGGCTTTTTTGCAGCATCAGAGACCTGCCTGCTTCTGCGCCTGCGTAAACAGTACCGGACGATTTTTTGCTGCATCTTGTTGATCCTGCTGGTGGCTATTCTGCTGCAAGGGCTCACTTACAGCCCGATCACGCATGATGATGTGATCTTTGTGGATGTGGGACAAGGAGACGGTATCCATCTGCGCTGCGGCGGGAAAAATCTCCTGATCGATGGGGGCGGCAGCATACGCTATGACGTGGGGCAGAAGACTTTGAAACCGTATTTCCTTGGGAACGGAGTCGGCAGCATTGATCTGGCTCTGGCAACGCATCGGCACACTGATCACTATTTGGGACAGAGCCAGCTGGCGGAGAATTTTCGGGTCAGGAAGCGGCAGGTCGGACTGATGGCAGGCATGACGATTCGCTTCAGTAAAGACGAGAATGTCTGGCTTGAGACACTTTGGCCGCTGACGCTTGCGGAGGATCCGCAGCAGGAGGAAAACCACTCCTGCAGTGTATTCATGCTGCATTACCGCGGCTATCGGGTGCTGATCACCGGAGACTTAGACGAAGAGGGAGAGCTTGCGATGCTGGCATATTATCAAGGTCGGAATGAGACGGAGAGACTGCGGGCAGATGTTTTGAAGGTAGGGCATCATGGGAGCAAGACCAGCAGCGCGGCAGCCTTTTTGGATGTCGTGAACCCACGAATCGCAGTGATCCAGGTCGGGAAGAACAATTACGGTCACCCGTCGCCTGAGGTACTCGAACGTCTTACAGCGCGCGGCGTACAAGTCTTTCGCAATGATGTGCATGGCGCAATAGGCTTGCAGTTTCAGGGTAAAAATGGAATCCGCGTGGATACCATGCGGAAAGCTGCCGCCTGAAACAGCCGCGCGGAGCAGCGCAAAAGATAGACAAGACGCGGAAAATGAGAGTAGACTTTCGCGATATTTTTTCGTAAAATAAAGAAAAGAGTACGCGCTTCCGCGCCTGCAAACGCGCGGAGAGTGTGGGAAAGCAATCGAAAAAAACAGGAGGGCTCAGGCTATGAAACACGCCTATATCAACGGAATTATTTTAGATGGCAGTAAGGAGATGGAGCCGCAGCAGGACAAGGTCATTCTGACGGACGGAGAGAACATTGAAGCTATCGTCGAAAAGGCGCAGATCGAGGATAAGGATCTTACAGAATACGAGATTACGGATCTAGCCGGAAACTATATCATGCCGGGACTGATCAATCTGCATCTGCATCTGCCGGCGACCGGAAAACCGAAGAAGAAGCAGCAGGATCCTGTGAAGCTGGTCAAGCTTCTGACGAGCAACGCGCTGCTTCGCAAGCTGGCGCTGAACCTGTGCGCCTCCAGTGCCAAGACGCAGCTTTTGAGCGGGGTCACGACGATCCGAACCGTCGGCGGGGTGCTGGACTTTGACTCCAAGATCCGCGATCAAATCAAGGCAGGCAAGCTGATCGGTCCGCGGATTCTGAGCTGCGATATGGCGGTCTCGGTCGAGGGTGGTCACATGGCGCACTCTTTGGCTTATGTGGCGAACAGCGCGGAGGAAGCAGCGGCTTATGTCCGTAAAATCGCGGAGAACAAGCCGGACTGGATCAAATTGATGATTACCGGAGGCGTGCTGGACGCCAAGGTTAAGGGAGAGCCGGGCGAGCTCAAAATGCCGCCGGAATACGTCAAAGCAGCCTGCGACGCGGCGCATGAACTTGGTCTGAAAGTGGCTGCCCATGTAGAGAGTCCGGAGGGGGTAAAATGCGCGTTGGCAAACGGTGTGGATTCGATTGAGCACGGCGCGGCTGCCGACGCGGAAATGATCGCGTTATTCAAAGAACATCATGCCTGCCTGATTGCGACGATTTCTCCGGCACTGCCGTATGCGAATTTTGACCGCGAGGTCAGCCATATCACCGAGACAGAGCAGTACAACGGACAGGTGGTTTTCAACGGGATTTTGGACTGCGCCAAGGCCTGTCTCGAAAACGACATTCCGGTCGGTCTGGGAACAGATACCGGCTGTCCGTACGTCACTCACTACGATATGTGGCGGGAGCTGAACTATTATCACAAGTATTGCGGCGTATCCCAAAAATTTGCCTTATATACCGCGACCAAGCTGAATGCCGAGCTGGCAGGCATCGGAGACATGACAGGCAGCATCGAGCCGGGCAAGTGCGCGGATTTTGTGGTAACAAAAGAGAATCCGCTTGAAAATCTGCAGGCGCTGCGCAAGATTGAGATGGTCGTCGCGCGCGGTAAGGTGATCGAGCATCCAAGCGTCAAAAAGATGCCGGAAGTCGAAAAAGAACTGGACAAGTTTCTGTAGCAAACTTGTGTATCATTTTAGAGAGAAAACTAGAAATTTGCGGGAGGTGACCGATCCAAATGAAATTGATAGAGCCAACGATGGAATATGACAGGCAGATTCAAAGGTACCGGCAAGAGTTTTTGGAGTACGACGGGTCAATGGACGGATGTGGCTCGCTTCGAAGATTCGATCGAACACAGGACTGGCTGGATCAGGTTCAATTATTCAAATGCGCGGAAACAACGCCTCCGCATTCTGTGCCGATGACACAATATATCTATCTTCGAGAAACAGACAACAAGATTGTAGGGGTCATGCAAATCCGGCATGATTGCAACACCTTTTTGGCACAATACGGTGGACATATCGGCTATTCTGTCTGTCCGAGCGAGCGCAGAAAGGGATACGCGACACAAATGCTGCGGCTTGCTTTGCCGAAGTGTAAAGAACTTGGAATCGACCAGGTTCTGATCTGCTGCGCACAGGGAAATGAAGGAAGCCGAAGAGTCATCCTGCATAACGGAGGGAAATATGAATCGACTGTGCATGACCCGGAACGTGATCAGGATTTAGAACGATACTGGATTGATTTGTCGGATAACATGTGAGAATTTCGGATTTACAGAGGGGATGACAATGAGAATAGAACCTTTAACCGTCAAGGATATCGTTGTGAACTGGCAATTACCTTGTATCAAGCGTATTGTGGATGCGGAATCGGAAAAGCTATGTTGGAAACAGTATTAGAAGCTGCCTGCCGCGTGCGGAGAAATCGGCAGGCAGCCTAAGTTTGCCGCCGCTGCGCGGCGGCATATATGCGCGCTACATCGGGATGCAGAGCTCAGTGCCGACTAACATGTTGTACGGGTCGATATGCGGGTTCGCGCGCATGAGCGCGTCGAGCTTGACATTGTGCATTTTGGCGATTAAGTACAGGGTGTCTCCGGCTTTGACGGTATGTTTTTTCGCGCAGCTTTCCGGCGCGGCCGGCAGCTGATCCGCGGTTCCCGGAATGCAGAGCCTTGTGCCGATCTGCAGATTATATGGATTTTCGATACCGTTGACTTTCATCAGCAGGCTGACCGGCAGCTCGTATTTTTCGGCAATCGAGTACAGCGTATCCCCTTCACTGACTGTATAGACATCAATGCAGTACAAGCAGTTTTTCATGTATTCTCCACCTCTCTTGATTTGCGCGTCTGCCTGTGGCAAACCGCAGTCTTTTACCTTATATATATTTTGCGCTATTGAAAAATGTGCATGAATTTTGCGTGAGGCGTGGAATTTATTCCGCATACCGGGGCCAAAAGCACGTAAAAAACGGCAGATGATGAAACGAAAAAACGCTTAAATCACTGCCGTTTTTAGGATGAGCGCCATGCGCGCATAGAAATCTCAGATTTGATTTTCATTATACGCATTTTGCTTCGCGAGAAGCGACGCTCTTGTGGTTAGAAGAAGTATGCCCAGGCGAGGAAACCAAGACAGGCGATGATGCCGACATACAACGTGATGATGACTAGATAGCCCATGATGTTGCGGGCGGATAAGCCTGCGATACCCAGCGCTGGAAGCGCCCAGAACGGCTGGATCATATTCGTCCATTGGTCACCCCATGCAATCGCCATCGCTGCACGCCCATACTCGATTCCCATTTCGGTCGCCGCAGGCATGACAATCGGAGCCTGCACTGCCCACTGGCCGCCGCCGGACGGAACGAAGAAGTTAATAATACCTGCAGACAGGAACGTTAGCAGTGGGAAAGTGTATTCATTGGAAATCCTTACAGAAAAGTCCGCGATGATTGCCGCAAGCGAAATACCTGTTTCCGGATTTTTCGCGACCATCAGTCCCATAATACCCGCATAGAACGGGAACTGGAGCAGGATTCCCGCAGCACCGCTGGCTGCGCCGGTAATCGCGTCAACATATTTGCGCAGATCGCCGTGGAGCAGGATGCCAAGCGCCAAAAAAATGAGGTTGACGATGTTCAGCGACAGATTAAAACCGTTCATCGCGAAGTTATAAACGATATAGCTGAACGCGAGCAGCAGGGTGATGAACCATAAGACCTTGCTGTGCTCGATCTTCTCCGCCGGCGTATCAATCGTGTAGGTTTTTTCTTTTTCCTCCACAAGCAGGGCGGGATCAACGAGAATCGTGTGTTCAGAAGCCGGGTGCATCGCGTAGTTGACGAGGGGCATCGTGATCAGAATCAACAGACACATACCGAGGTTGACCGGATGAAAAATGGTCTCCGCGGTGCTGACTTGATAAGTAACGTCTAAAATCGTGGTTCCTTTTTCAGAACCGAGCTGCAGCGGAATGGAGCCGGAAAGACCCGCGTGCCAGATGACAAAGCCGGAGTAAGCGGACGCAATCAGCAGCGGATAGTCCACGTCTTTTGCATGCTTCGCGATTTCCTTGGCGAGCAGCGCACCCGCGATCAGACCAAAGCCCCAGTTCAGCCAGCAGCAGATGGTAGAAACGAAAGTCACGATCAGAATCGCGCGCATTTTTGTCGTGGCAGTGCGAGCAATCATACCCAGACCTTTTTTGCAAATGGATGCGGAGGCCATTGCGGAACCCAGCACCAAAACCAGTGCCATCTGCATGGAGAAAGCGAGCAGTCCCCAGATACCCGCATCGTTACCCCAGGCTGAGAGCATTTGAATCGGACCCTGTTTGGTTCCGAGCATGCCGCCGATAAAAACGATAATAGTCAGGATGATAGCGAATAAGAACGGATCCGGCAGCCACCGGTTCACAACTCTTACGCAAGCGTTTGTAAATTTCTTAAACATAAAATCACCTCGAAAAAATGATAGGAAGGGTACCTTTGTCAAGCAAAGGTATAAAAAACCGGTACACGTTAGCTTTCAATGAAAAAACCACCATGTATTCCGTATACAGTGTATTGACTTGTTAAAACGATGTCAAGCGGTCAGATAAAACCTTAGCGTGGTGTTAACAAAAAAATAACAAACTTTTTGACCGCGTAATTCCGACATGCACGCGAGCCTGTCTGCAGGGCGGAATGACTGTTTGATATCGCAGAGCATGTATCAGATCATCTATTCCATACTCAGAAGCGAGTATGAAACCGGAGGAGATCATTAAAGTTTCCAACGGCGCACAGACGGAATTTCCTTAAAAACTTCACACGCCCTTCGCTTTTCTTGTATAAGGAAATATGATACAATGAAAGAATCAAGCGAAAGGAAATATGAGTATGAGAGAAAAATTCTCTAATTTTTTTAGAAATGTCAATCCGGTCATCTTGATCCTGCTGATCATCATGGCTGTGGAGTCCATGATGGAAAATCATATGTCCGTCGGAGAGTGGCTTTATACCAAGCTGCTGATCCTGCCGGGCATCATTATCGGTTTGTCTTTTCACGAAGCAGCGCACGCGCTCGTTTCGTATAAGCTCGGCGATCCGACCCCCAAGCTGCAGGGCAGAGTGACCCTCAATCCGTTGGCGCATATTGACCCCATCGGGTTTATCACGCTGCTGTTTATCGGCTTCGGCTGGGGCGTCCCGGTAGAGATCGATCCGAGATATTATAAAAATCGCAGAGGCGGAGAACTGCTGGTTTCGCTGGCAGGCGTGACGACAAACCTGATTGTGGCAGTTGTATTCGCGCTGCTTTTCCGCTTGGCAGCGAATACGATGAGTTATGATTTTTATCAAGGGGCAGGGCAGATTTTACTGCAGATGATGCTTTATGTGGTCTATATCAATCTGGTTCTGATGATATTTAATCTGATCCCGGTACCGCCGCTGGACGGTTTCGGCGTTGTGACACAGATCTTCCATTTGGAGCGTTACGACTGGTATTGGAAAATCTATCAGTACGGGCAACCGATCCTGCTGGTTCTGATCATTTTTAATATTCCGTCGAAGATTATCAGTCCGGCCTGTGACGCGCTGCTGAATCTGTTGCTTTGGTGAGAGACAAGGAAAAAATGAAGATTCTGATTGTAGAAGATGATAAAACCTTAAATAACGGCATTGCGATGACGCTGGGCGGTTATGAGATCGTGCAGGCCTATCATCTGGCAGAGGCACGCCGCTTGCTTGCGGACAGTCACCCTGACCTTGTGCTGCTGGATATCAATCTGCCGGATGGCAGCGGGCTGGATTTTTGCCGTGAATTAAAAAAAGACAGCGAGGTACCGGTGATTTTTCTGACTGCCAACGATATGGAGATCGATGTGGTCGCGGGCTTGGAAAGCGGTGCTTCCGACTATATTACCAAGCCGTTTTCACTGGCGATCCTGCGGGCGCGCGTGGCGGCGGTTCTGCGCGACCGGGAGGTCGGAAACCATAGTGGGGATACAAGCTTGCGGGTACAGATAAGCGGCGAAGAGAATGCCGGTCAGGAATGCAGCATAGGAAACGGCAGTACAAAGAAAAACAACGCATGGCAGTACAGCGACAGCGTGTTCGATTTTGACTTCGAAGCGATGTGTTTTACAGCTGCTGGCGATCGGGTCGAGCTGTCTAAGACAGAGCAGAGACTGCTGCGAATTTTGGTCACAAACCGCGGACAGACGTTGCGGCGGGAATATCTGCTCGCGCGCATTTGGCCGGACGGTACGGAATATGTGGACGCCAATGCGTTATCGGTCACCATGCGCAGATTGCGTGAAAAGCTGCCGGGGATTCCGGTGCGGACAGTCTACGGCATCGGCTATGTCTGGGAAGAAAGGACGCAGGAACCATGACGAGCACGATTATTTTAGCGTTGATAACGGCAGTAGCTTTGTCTGCTGCTTTCTTTGTATATCATAAAGTTTCCGGGGCGCTGCAAAAGATGGATGAAATGCTGGATGCGGCAATTGACGGCAGCTTTGCGGAGCATGATTTTTCGGAGCAGCAATTATCCAAACTGGAATCGAAGATGTACCGCTATTTGTCAAAACAGGAAGCACAGAAACGCGCGCTGGAAACGGAACGGGAAAATATCAACCGCCTGATCGGCGACATTTCGCATCAGACCCAGACTCCGCTTGCAAACGTGCTGCTGTATACGCAGCTGCTCGCGGAATCGGAAACGCTCGGCGCTCACGAGCGGGAGCTGGCAGGGAAAACCGCGGTACAGGCAGAGAAACTTTCTTTTTTGATTGCTTCTTTGGTCAAGACCTCCAGACTGGAAAACCATGTGATTCAGCTGCGACCGCAGCGCGGCGATATTGGACAGCTGCTTGCGGAGCTTTACGAAACCTATGCGGGAAAGGCGGCGGCAGCAGGAAGAACGCTCGAATTGGTGCAGCCGGAGCATGCGCTTTCTGCCCGCTTTGACCGTAAATGGACGCTGGAAGCGGTCGGGAATCTTATCGATAATGCGATCAAATATACGGAGATGGGTGGTCATATACGGCTTACAGCAACAGATTACGAAATGTTTGTGCGTATTGATGTGACAGATAACGGCATGGGAATCGCAGAGGCAGAGCAGGCACAGATCTTCAGGAGATTTTACCGTTCGCAGACAGTTTCTGATGAAAAGGGCGTGGGTATCGGGCTCTATCTTGCCCGGGAAATCATCGAAAAAGAGGACGGCTATCTGCGTCTGCAATCGAAGCCGGGCGCGGGCAGCTGCTTTTCGGTTTTCCTGCCGAAATAACGTCTTTTGAATAAAAAGAACGCTTGTTCCTTCTGGAGAAATATGTTAGAATAAAAGAGCCAAGAGAATAGAAGCCGAGCGGCTGAGCCTTTCAAAAGGGGAATGCGGAAGCGAGAACCCTGCAGAAAGGAGTTTTGCGAATGCGTATTACGATCACACTGTCAAAAGGTGTATTGCGGATTACGATTTCAAAAAATAAAAAGACCGCCACGGCTGAACCCCGGTAGCGGTCAATCGTAACCACGGCTCAGCCCTAAGGCTTCACCTCTTGGCTCTATGATATCACGTTGGCAAAAAAAATGCAAGCTGTTTTCAATTCTTTCAATCCTGTAAGAATTGAAATGCGGCGCGGAAAGTTTTGAGAAAGATTCTTCTGATAAGATAGGTGTATGAATCCGGGGAAAGGCTCCCGGTCATACATTTTTTCTTGAAAGGGGATTATGATGCGTATATTAAAAACAACGGATCTCAAAAAGTACTACGGCAGCGGGGATGCCATGGTGCGGGCGCTGGACGGCGTCAATCTTAGCGTTGAGGAGGGCGAATTCGCAGCGATCGTCGGCACCTCCGGCAGCGGCAAGTCGACCCTGCTGCATATGATGGGCGGTCTGGACAGACCGACTTCCGGCAGTGTGGAGGTCGCAGGACAGAAGATCTTCGAACTCACGGATGACGCGCTGACAATCTTCCGGCGGCGCAAGATCGGTTTTGTCTTTCAGAGCTTCAATCTGGTGCCGGTGCTGAACGTCTATGAAAATATCGTGCTGCCGATCGAGCTGGACGGCGGGCGGATCGATACCGCGCATGTGGACCGTATCATCGAAACGTTAGGTTTAAGCGAAAAGATCCATAATCTGCCGGGACAGCTTTCCGGCGGACAGCAGCAGCGCGTGGCGATCGCGAGAGCGCTGGCAACCAAACCGGCGATTCTTCTGGCAGACGAGCCGACCGGAAACCTGGACAGCAAAACCAGTCTGGACGTGCTGGGGCTGCTCAAGGTCAGCGGACAAAAATTCAGCCAAACCATCGTTATGATCACGCACAACGAAGAAATCGCGCAAATGGCAGACCGGATCATTCGCATCGAAGACGGCAGAATCGCAGGTGAGCACGATGTTTCGCGTTAAGAACAGCCGGTGCATCAGCCGGATCTCAAGGCGCAGTCTGGCAAGCGGCAGAACAAGGAATCTGATTGCCATTCTCGCAATCATGCTGACCGCCATTCTGTTTACCACCCTCTTCACCATCGCGGGTGGGATTCTGGACACAATACAGATGCAGACCGCCAGACAGGTGGGCACTTCCTCTCACGCGGGATTTAAATATCTGACATGGGAGCAGTACGAAAAGGTTGCGGCAGACCCGAAGGTCAAAGACATCTCTTATGATATTTTTGTCGGTTTCGGAGAAAATCCGGAATTCGCCAAGATGCATACAGAAATCCGCTATACCGAGGCCAAAAATGCGGAGTGGGCGTTCTGCCTGCCGACGACCGGAAGGCTGCCGGAAAGCGGCATGGAAGCAGCGGTTTCCGAATCCATTCTCGACGCGCTCGGCGTTCCGCACGAGCTGGGCGTGCAGATACCCTTGGAATTTTCTGTACGAGGAAAAAAATATCGAGAAACTTTTACGGTATGCGGGTTCTGGAAGCAGGATATTGTGTCAGGCTCCAACAATATCTATCTGTCACGCGATTACGTGAATCAAGTTGCGCCGATCTGGCATGACGGTGATGCAGTCGTAAAGCAATCACCGAACATAGATGAGATGGGAGGCTGTGTCAATCCATCTATCTGGTTTGCAGACAGCTGGGATATCGAAGGCAAGGTAGAGGCACTGAAAGCACGCTGTGGATTTGACAGCTCTGTTAACGACGGTGTGAACTGGGCGTATGCTGGATCGGAAATGGATGCGCAGAGCATTCTGCTGGTTGCGGGTCTGCTGCTATTGATCGGATTTTCCGGCTATCTGATCATTTACAATATCTTTTACATTTCTGTTGCGGCGGATATTCATTTTTACGGACTGCTCAAGACCATCGGCACCACGCGCAGGCAGCTTGCCGGCATTGTCCGCAGACAGGCGTATCTGCTGTGCGTAGTCGGGATACCCGCCGGACTTTTTGCCGGATATTTTATCGCGGTATGGCTCATGCCGTTCATTATGAAAAACACGACTTTCGCGAACGATTTTACGATTTCGCCGAATCCTTGGGTTTTTGCGGGAAGCGCGGTCTTTGCTTTTCTGACTGTCTGGATCAGCTGTATCCGGCCATGCAGACTGTTGGCAAAGATCTCACCGGTAGAAGCCGTAAAATATGCGGAGGCAAGTCCGGAGCCGTCTTTCAAAACAGGGAAAAAACGGAAGCCGGTGTCTGCAAAGAAAACGCAGCGCGTTACGCCTTTCGCAATGGCTTGGCAGAACATGAAACGAAACAGGAAAAAAACCATTTCCGTAGTTCTTTCCCTGACACTTTCGCTGGTATTACTGCAGGCAACCGTGACCATCACAGATGGATACGATCTGGACAAATATTTGCAGGAAAAGGCTGTGGCGGATCTGATGCTTACGGATAGCCGCATTCTGACCTCCATGGGAGAGGCGGAATTTGATGATATTACACCGCAGGTCAGACAGGATGTGGAAAGTCTCGATGGCATCACCGAAACCGGCAGCGTGTATATGCGGGAGATCCGGCATCATATGGATGATGCGCACGTGAAGCGTGTGCGGGAGGCCATGGCAGAATACGGGCAGGATATGTCGGCAGTCATGACAGAACAGGCGGAGAGTTATCTTGATCAAAACGAGATCCTCGGACACGTTTACGGCGTTGACGGCATCGCGGAAGATAAAATGGAGATCGCCGGCAAAGAAAACGGAGATTTTGACCGGGAAAAATTCGCAAGCGGAGACTATGTGATCGTCACAGCTTTTACGGATACCGGAGACGGAGAATTTTATCACATCGGAGAAAAAGTCACGATCGACTTCGAAAGCGGCAGGAGCAAGACATATGAAGTACTTGCGATCGGCGATGTCCCATATGCGCTCGGACCGCAGCACGGTCATGGTGTAGCTATTTACTTCACCCTACCTGCGGAGGAGTTCATGCGGCAGACCGGCGAGACATCCGCGATGAGCATTGCGTGCAATTTTACCGAGGCGGGAAAGGCGAAAGCTGAAGCCTGGGTAAAAACCTACTGTGAAGAAAAGCACCCGGAGCTTTCGTATGTATCGAAATCCACGATACAAGGAGAATTTGACAATCTTACGCAGATGACCATGGTGGTGGGCGGCATTCTGAGCTTTATCCTGGGATTGATCGGCATTTTGAATTTCATCAATACCATGATCACCTCAATCCAGGCGCGCAAGAATGAACTGGCGGTGCTGCAGGCCGTCGGCATGACCGACAGACAACTGCGGCAAATGCTGACAGGAGAGGGCCTCTGTTATGTCCTGCTTACAGCAGGTATGACGCTGACGGTCGGAAACCTGCTTGTTTACGCGATTGTCAAGGCATATACCGCACAGATGTGGATGTTTACTTATCATTTTGTGATTTGGCCGATTCTGGCAGCCGTTCCGGCTATGCTGCTGATCGGACTGGTGATCTCGGCAGCTTGCTGCAGTATCCTGCGTAAACGAAGCATCATCGAGCGGCTGCGCGCGGAGTAGGCGCTTGCCTGCACTCGGAGCTATGATTCAATCCAAAAGAGTAGGAAAAAGTTTTATTAGCACTCTGCTAAAAAGAGTGCTAAATTTTTCTTTACATGGCGTTTGAATGGGTGTAAAATGGGTATATACAGAGTTGTGAGGGTATGCTAAGCATGTCCGAATCTGAAAAAATGAATGAAATTGGATAAAAATGTTTATGTTTTGATGAAACAGGGGTGATGATATGAACATTGAAAAATATACGCAGAACGCGCAACAGGCTGTTATGGACTGTCAGAATATCGCGATTTCCGAGGGACATCAAATGCTGGATGGGGAGCATCTGCACATGGCGCTTCTGATGCAGAAGGACGGATTGATCCCGAAGCTGCTCAAGTACATGAATGTGGACGCGACCGCAATGATTGCTGATGTTGAGGAGGAACTGGAAAAGCTGCCGAAGGTATCCGGCAACGCGGACAATATGTATTCTTCCAGAAGACTTTCTCAGCTTTTGATGAGAGCAGAGAAAATCGCGGAGGAATTCAAGGATGAATATGTCAGCGTAGAGCATTTATACCTGGCGCTGCTGGAGGAAAAGGGCACGCCGAGTGCAAAAATTTTCGCGAAATACAATATCAACAAGAATAAATTCTTAGAGGCGCTGTCCAAGGTCAGAGGCAATCAGAGAGTGACGAGCCAAAATCCGGAGGACAATTACGATGCTTTGAATAAATACGGCCGCGATCTGGTGGAAATGGCCAGAGAGGGTAAGCTGGATCCGGTTATCGGTCGTGACGCTGAGATTCGCCACGCAATTCAGATCCTTTCCAGAAGAACCAAGAACAACCCGGTGCTGATTGGAGAACCGGGTGTTGGTAAAACCGCAGTTGTAGAGGGCTTGGCACAGCGTATTTTGAATGGAGACGTACCGGAGGGTCTGAAGGACAAGACCATTTTCGCGCTGGATATGGGCGCTTTGATCGCGGGCGCGAAGTTTCGGGGTGAGTTTGAGGAAAGACTGAAAGCGGTCTTAAACGAGGTTGAAAAATCCGAGGGCAGGATCATTCTGTTCATCGATGAGATTCACAATATCGTCGGCGCGGGCAGAACCGAGGGTTCCATGGACGCAGGCAACCTGCTGAAGCCGAAACTGGCCAGAGGCGAGCTGCACTGCATCGGCGCCACCACCTTGGACGAATATCGTAAATATATTGAAAAAGACGCTGCACTCGAAAGAAGATTCCAGAAGGTGCTGGTTGATCAGCCGTCAGTTGAGGATACCATTTCAATTCTCAGAGGGCTCAAAGAGCGTTTTGAAATCCACCATGGTGTCAGAATTACGGACGGCGCGCTGATCGCCTGCGCAACGCTTTCAGACCGTTATATCAGCGATCGGTTCCTGCCGGATAAAGCCATCGACCTGATGGACGAGGCAGCCGCAAGAATCCGTACTGAAATTGACAGTATGCCTGCGGAGCTGGACGAGATCTCGAGAAAGATCATGCAGCTTGAAATCGAAAAGCAGGCACTCGGCAAGGAAACCGACAAGGCTTCCGCCGCAAGACTTGCGACACTCGAAAAAGAGCTGGCGGCGCTGAAGGAAGAAGACGCTTCCATGAGAGCGCAGTGGGAAAATGAGAAAAAAGCGATTTCGGAAGTCAAAGGAACCAAACAGCAGATTGAAGAAGTCAAACACCAGATGGAAGAGGCGGAGAGAAATTACGACCTCGAAAAGCTGGCACAGTTAAAATACGGTACATTGCCGGAGCTGGAAAAGAAGCTCGAAGAAGAAAAGCAGAAGGCTGACAGCGTAGACGGCGGAGAAGCAAGACTCTTAAAAGAGGAAGTCAACGAGGAAGAAATCGCGGAGGTTATTTCTTCGTGGACGGGCATTCCGGTCAGCAAACTGGTCGAAACAGAGCGTGAAAAACTTCTGAAACTGCCGGAGATTCTGCATCAAAGAGTAGTTGGTCAGAATGAAGCGGTTACAGCGGTCTCTGAAGCGATCCTGCGGGCAAGAGCAGGACTCAAAGACGAGAACAGACCGATCGGTTCGTTTATTTTCCTGGGTCCTACGGGTGTCGGTAAGACCGAACTGGCAAAAGCGTTGTCTGAATCCTTGTTTGATACTGAACGGAATATGATTCGTATCGATATGTCAGAGTATATGGAGAAACACTCGGTATCCAGACTGGTCGGAGCGCCTCCTGGATATGTCGGCTACGACGAGGGCGGACAACTGACCGAAGCAGTCAGACGGAAACCGTACAGTGTCATTTTGTTCGATGAAATTGAAAAGGCGCACCCGGATGTCTTCAACATCCTGCTGCAGCTTTTGGACGACGGCCGTCTGACAGACAATCAGGGAAGAACCGTAGATTTCAAGAATACGATTGTCATTATGACCTCCAACATCGGAAGCAGCGAGCTGATTGAGAACATGAATCAAGAGGGCTATATTCCGGAGGAGGTAAAGGAAAAGGTAACCGGAGAACTGAAGAACTACTTCAGACCGGAATTCCTCAACCGTGTGGACGATATCATCGTATTCAGCGCGTTGACTTTGGAACAGGTTAAGAAGATCATCGACCTTGCGTTCAAGGGTATCGAAAAGAGATTGGCTGACAGAGAAATGAAGCTGACCATGACCGATGCGGCCAAGGAGCTGATCGCCAAAGAGTCTTACGATCCGCAGTACGGCGCAAGACCGATCAAACGTTATCTGCAGAAGCACGTAGAAAACGAATTGGCGTCCATGATCATCCGCGGCGACTTGCTGGATGGCGGCAGCGTGACCATCGACAGTGACGGCACGAATTTGACGTTCAAGGCGTAATGCCATCGTGAAGGCTGTGAAATGTGAGTTTCACAGCCTTTTTGTCGTGCATTTTAGAAACAGGCATGTTATAATGTCCTTGTCACAGCGAGGCCGAGTCGAAAGACGAGAGCAGAGCCGCTCAGCGTCCGGGCGAATGTCCTTGTCACAGCGAATAGGAAAAGGAGAATCGGGATGATTTTAACAATCGATATCGGGAATACAAACATATTACTTGGATGTTTCAAAGGAAACGAATTGGTATTCCGCGAGCGTATTTCCAGCAAACGGGAAGCGACGGATCTGGAATATGCGGCGATGATCAAGACCGCGCTGGATATGTACACGCTGACTCCACAGCAGATTGATGGGTCAATCATGGCATCGGTCGTGCCGACGATCACCAACACACTGAAACGCGCGATTGAAAAACTGATTGGTATCGAGACGCTTGTGGTAGGTCCAGGGATTAAAAGCGGGCTGAGCATCCGCATCGATAACCCCGCGCAGCTTGGCAGTGACTTAGTGGCGGAGGCTGTCGGCGCCCTGCAGGAGTATCCACTGCCGCAGATCATCATCGATATGGGAACAGCCACGACATTTTCCGTCATCGACCAACACGGCTTCTATGTGGGCGGCATGATCACAGCCGGCATGGCAATTTCCGCGGAGGCGCTGGTTCGGTCGACCTCGCAGCTCTCGAAGGTTGATTTCGAAAAGCCGAAAAAACTGATTGGTACTAACACCGTTGACTGTGTCAAAAGCGGACTGCTGTATGCGACGGCTTGCAGCATTGACGGCATGGCAGAACGCATCGAAGCAGAGTTGGGACAGCCATGTACTGTGATTATCACAGGCGGACTTGCCGGCGTAATTAAGCCTTTATGCAAACGGGGAATGATCTTAGATGAAGACCTGATCCTAAAGGGTCTGCTGCACATTTATCATAAGAATTGCCGATAAATGGGGAACGAAAGTGATAATTATCCGGAAAACTTGCTTTTTTTCAGAAAATATATTAAAATATTCTTCTGTGATTTGTTCATAGAAGATTATTTTTTATGAGGGAACATGTCACATGTGACGACAGAACGGAGAAAAATTTATGGGCTTTTTTGAAATTTTTATGATCGGTGTGGGGCTGTCCATGGATGCTTTTGCAGTTGCGATCTGCAAGGGATTGAACATGCATAGGTTAGATCAGACGCAAACTTTGGTCATTGCCTTGTTCTTTGGAGGATTTCAGGCCTTGATGCCGTTTTTGGGCTGGCTGCTCGGCAGGCAGTTTGAAGCCTATATTACAAGCTTTGACCACTGGATCGCATTCGCTTTGCTGACTTTTATCGGCGGCAGGATGATCTGGGAGGTTGTTCGAAAAAAAGAAGACGCGTCGAATAGCGCTTCCTGCGGGCAGAAGCTGGATATCAAAGAGCTTCTCATCCTCGCGATCGCGACCAGTATTGACGCGCTGGCGGTCGGCATTTCGTTCGCTTTCCTGCAGGTGCGGATCGCAGTTGCCATCACGCTGATCGGCTGCACGACCTTTGTGCTTTCCGCGGCAGGCGTATGCGTCGGGCATAAGTTCGGCGCGAAGTATGAGGACAAGGCGACCTTGGCCGGCGGCATCATTTTGATTCTGATCGGTGTGAAAATTCTGTTGGAGCATTTGGGCTTGATCGGCTGACAACAACGAAAAGGGCGCGGCCGGGAACCTGATCCTTAAGACGCCCCACGTCACCCGCCAGTTTCGCGCTCCACGTGCTGACTTTATTTTCGCCGCAGCATGGAACGGAAAATGTGCGCTTGTGCAGCATCCTGTCCGGCCTCCGGATTGCGCGTACGGAACGCTTCAAAAATCGCGCGGTGCTCCTCTAAGACAGTAGAAAGATAATTGATCGGATATTTCACGTCCGCGTTCGCGTAACGGATAAAAAAGTCGTATCGAAGCAGAAGGGATTCCATCTCGCGATTATGACAGGCGTTATAAATAATGGCTTCAAAACCGCGGTTGATTTTTTGCATTTTTTCCATATCGTCCGTAGCGGTGTAGAATTCCATAAACGCGAAGGTTTCCTCCAGCATGGAAAACTCATCCGGCGTGATGCGCTCGATGGCCCAACGCACGCACTGCGGATAGAGCAGCGCTTTCATATAAAAAAGATCATCGAGTGCCGAAGCCGGAAGACCGCGGACGATGGCGCCGCGATTGGGGATTAGTTCAATCAGGCCGAGGCTTTCAAGATTCTTGAGAACCTCTCGGATCGGTGTTCGGCTGAGCTGATAACGCTCACAGAGCTGCTGCTCTGCCAAATGCCTGCCCTGACGCAAAATGCCGGTGAGTATTTCAATCGCGATGGCATCGGTAGTTTTTTCGACCGATGATCTAGTATCTTGATAATCGTTGCTTAAAAAGTCTAAACGCAGCATGGGGAGAATCCTTTCCGGCCTCGAGAAAAGCTCACATAAGGGCATCGCATCCTTCTGAGCTTGGTCAAGGCAGCTTTTCTATATGAAGGAAGTACCGCGAAGCGGCATTTCCAAAATCGCGATAAATGCATCTCACGAAGCAGTGCTCATGCGTGAGCGCCATGCGCGCATAGAAATCTCAGGTTTTGTCACGCGCGCGTTTGCCTATTGTATACAATTTTACCATTACATCGAGGAAAAAGTCAAGAAAGAAGGCATAGATCATGATAGAAAAAGACAAAATATCGCAGATTCTCGACCTGCTGGAAGAAGCTTACCCAGAGGCAGAATGCGCGCTGCATCATCAGGACGTGTTTCAGCTGATCGTGGCGGTGGCACTATCCGCACAGACAACAGACAAATCTGTCAATCAGGTGACGCCCGCGCTGTTTGCGCAGTATCCGACGCCGCAGGCGCTGGCAGAAGCTGATCCGGAGGATGTTGCGGCATATATCAAACGGATCGGTATGTATAAGACAAAATCGAAAAATATTGTCGCGATGGCACAGAAGCTGTGCAGCGATTTCGGCGGTGAAGTGCCGGACGACTATGACGCGCTGATCAGCTTGCCGGGCGTGGGCCGCAAGACGGCGAATGTGGTGCTTTCGGTAGGGTTCGGACAGCCGCGGATCGCGGTGGATACACATGTATTTCGCGTGGCAAATCGCATCGGGCTGGTACACGAAAAGGACGTGCTTAAGACCGAGCTTGCGCTGATGGAGAAGATCCCCGAAGAACGCTGGTCCCGTACGCATCACAGCTTGATTTTTCATGGCAGACAGTGCTGCGACGCGCGCAAACCGAAATGCGACGTCTGCCCAATTCACACCTACTGCGAATACGTTAACGGACCGGAAACGCAGGGCTAAGCATACGAGTAAAAGGAGACAGGCAAAATGAGAGAATTACTGAAAAAAACTTTGCTTGCGGCAATCGGGCTCATCTGCTTCGGCGCCGGAGTCTATCTGACCATACAGGCCAACATCGGTGTTGCCCCTTGGGATGCATTAAACCTGGGGCTTTCCAAAACTTTTGGAATTCTGTACGGAACCGCGTCTGTCGGTGTGTCAGTCATTTTGATCCTCATCGACCTGCTGCTGAAAGAGCATATCGGCATCGGGACGATACTGGACGCTGTGCTTGTCGGCAAGACGGTCGATTTTTTAAATTGGCTTGATCTCATTCCAAGTCAGGAAAATATCTGGGCAGGCATTGTCATGATGCTGATCGGTTTTTTTATCATGGGGCTGTCACAGGTCATCTATATGAAAGCCGGCCTCTGCTGTGGTCCGCGTGATTCGCTTCTGCTTGCCTGCAGCAGACGTATCAGGAAGATCCCAATCGGCGCGGTCAATGTTCTGATTCTGGCTGTTGTGCTGTTTGCCGGATGGCGTCTGGGTGGATCGATCGGGCTGGGTACCGTACTTGCTGTTTTTGGCATCGGCGTGATGCTGCAGCTGGCACTGCGCCTGACCAAATTCGAACCGAAAGATGTGGTGCATGAAAATCTGGCAGAGAGCTTTGCGAGACTTCGCTAAAAGCAGAATAAGGAAAGAAAAAGCGCTTCCATGAGTTTCATGGAGCGCTTTTTGGAGCTACCGGCCGGACTTGAACCGGCGACCTGCTGATTACGAATCAGCTGCTCTACCGACTGAGCCACACTAGCATCCCGATTGCCTGAATAATATAGCACGTTTTTTCCGCTGCGTCAATCCCTTTTTCGCGGGATATTTAAATTTTGTGCATGTCCTCGCAATATGAACAAATGTCCACAGCAATTTTCTACATTGCTGTGTAATCATTTAAATTGATTAAAAAGCTATTTTATGGTATAGTGTGTTCCATACTTTTATATTCTAAAAAGGGAGATGGACGTCCGCGGGATGTCCGGAAAGGAGAACTATGGAAGCTATCATCAATTTCTTTACGGGGACCCTGAATACGGTCGCATGGCTGTATATCTTTCTGCCATGTACCATCGTCGGCGGTCTGTATCTGACCATTCGCAATCGCGGGATTCAGTTCACGCGCTTCGGCTATGCGATGAAAAACACGGTCGGAAAGATGTTCCAGAAGCAGGAGGCAGGCGCAGGCGCGGTCACGCCCCTGCAGGCCGTCACAACGGCACTGGCCGCGACGGTCGGCACCGGCAATATTGTCGGCACCTCGCAGGCCATCGCGCTCGGCGGCTACGGCGCAGTGTTCTGGCTGTGGCTGGCGGCGCTGCTCGGTATGATGATCAAATATTCCGAGGTTACACTGTCTATCCAGTACCGTGAGCGCGACGCGAAGGGTGACTGGGTCGGCGGCCCGATGTACTACGTCAAAAACGGCCTCGGCAAGCATTGGCAGTGGGTCGGCATTCTGTTCTGCGTCTTTGCGGCCGTCGCCTCCTTCGGCATCGGCAACATGTCGCAGGTCAACTCCATCGTTGGCTCCCTGAACGACGCCATCGACGCCTTTATCCCGGCAGCGGAAGGGGAGCGGAAGCTGCTGAACTTCGTGTTCGGCGTTGTGATTGCCGCGCTGATCGGTGTAATCCTTTTCGGCGGCATCAAGCGCATCGGCGCCGTGGCGGAAAAACTTGTCCCAGTTATGAGCGTTTTGTACATCATCTTCGCGCTGGTCGTGATTTTCGGCCATGCCGGCAATATTGGCCCGGCTTTCGGCAAGATTTTTGCCACAGCGTTTACACCCAAGGCGCTCGGCGGCGCAGCTAGTGGCATTGCGCTCAAGCAGACGATCGTCTGGGGTCTGCGCAGAAGCGCATTCTCCAACGAAGCCGGCCTCGGTTCTGCAGCCATTGCCCACGCGGCGGCTGATACCAAGAGTCCAGTCCAACAGGGCCTGTACGGCATTTTTGAGGTCTTTGCCGATACCATTGTCATCTGCACCCTGACGGCCCTGACTATCATTTGCAGCGGCGTAGACATCACCTTCGGCCATAAAGTCGGCTCCGAACTCATCACTGCCGCGTTTGCCACCATGTTCGGCCAGAAATTCGCCGCTGTCTTTGTTGCGCTGGCGCTGATGCTCTGCTGGGTATGGACATGCAGCGCCAGAGGGGCGGTGGGCTGGGGAGATCGCGGCAGCGATGTGACCCGGATCCAGCAGCGCCTGCGGCAATACGGCTATCTGGACGGCGCGGCGGACGGCATCTTCGGCCAGGCCACCTATGACGCGGTAGTCTGGTTTCAGCGCAAAAACGGGCTCACCGCCGACGGCGTGGTAGGCCCAGCCACAGCAGCCTCGCTGGGCCTGAGCCTGGGCGCCGCTGCTGCTTCCGGCTCGTATAATGAAAGCGAAATCTATACG